>JAIRYX010000081.1 GCA_031267635.1 Planctomycetaceae bacterium | reverse complement strand
CAAAAACTGATTGAAATTCCCAATAAAGAATATCAACCGACATTGTTGCATTTGGCGGCAATGGAAGAGAAAACGGACGTATTGAAATTCCTGCTCGAAAAAGGAGCCGATCCAAATGCTAAAGATTCGGAGAACAAGATTCCTATTCTTGTTGCCGTCGCGTTAAACAATACGGAAGCCGTGTTGTATCTTGCGGTCAATGGAACGAAGGACGAGGTGTTGGATTCTTGTGTTGAATTGCCGGCGCGTCTGAAAAACGCAACAGACTACCAAGAAAAAGCGGAGGAACGGGCGGCGGAGTTTGAACTCTATAAAGTACGAATCAATAACGCGAAACGAAAAGCCCAAGCAAATCGGAAAGACTACGTTCTGAATACAATTAAGAAACTGGACATGGATAAATTTGTCACTCAAAAAGAATTTGCGCAAAAAGTGACAGAGATATTGGAACGCGGCTTTTCCGGCGGTGAGATAAAAACATTGGATTATGATTCTTGCTTTATTGTGCTGAAAGGTAATAAGTCGGTAACGCAAGCGTTTGAAGGTTATCAGTTATATCTCAAAGACGTCGAAAATAAAAGCAATGTCAATAAAATCGCTCTTGATGAAATGAAAAAATTGATAGAGAATTTTATAAAAATAAAAACAGAGGAAAGGGAAACTAATATAAACAATTTTGTAAAAGAGATAATAAATAGCGATGATGCTACATTGCTCGTTCTGATGTCAGCAAACGGTCAATTAAGTATTGTTAAAAATCTTGTTGAGAAAGGTGTTGATGTCAATACAAAAGGCAAAAACGGCGAGCAACCTCTCGTTGCGGCGGCTAGGTCTGGCAATTTGGAGATCGTTAAATATCTTGTTGAGAAAGGTGCTGATATCAATGTAAAAAATAACGATGGTTTTTTTCCTCTCTTATTGGCAGTAATAAAAGGTGATTTAGATATTGTGAAATATCTTGTTGAGAAGGGTGCTGGTATCAATGTAAAAGATGATAATGATGGTTTTTCTCCTCTCTTATTAGCAGTATCAAAAGGTGATTTAGATATTGTGAAATATCTTGTTGAGAAGGGTGCTGATGTCAATATAGATGTAGAAAAAGGTTCTGGTTTTACTCCTCTCTTTAAGGCGGCTACATCCGGTAAATTAGATATTGTGAAATATCTTGTTGAGAAAGGTGCTGATGTCAATGTAAAAAACGACAGGGGACAAACGCTACTTGACTATGCCTTGCCGGAAGAAGTCAAAAAATTTCTCCGTGATGCGGGAGGAAAATCGGGAAAGGAGATTTTGTCCTCGACTCCCTCAAAAACGAAATAAGTAGTGATTTTTATTGCGCGGGCGTAAAAGAAGGAACTGTCATTTCGGGCGGCGTTAGCGTTTCGACTGACGGCGGGGCGTCTTCTGTTTTTTTGTCCAAACGATAAAGAATATAACGCTCGTTCTGATACGCAATCGGAAAATCTAAAATCGAGATACGAGGATCAAGCTCTGTTAAAATATAGGAAAAACCGTATTTTGTTTGCAACTCGCCGATTTCCTCCGGCGTTTTGGAATATTTTAGCACATAAGCCAAAGAATAACGTTCCAAGCTTGCTGGTAGATTCGGCGATGTGTAACAATCTTGTATCGCTTCCGACCACGTTACCATCGACTTGGCGTCCTGCGGCATCTCTTTCCAAACCGCAACATTGGTGCGATTCGCGTACCATCGGAACGATTCGCTGTTTCGCGGAATTAGGAAAATCGCGTCTTCTTCCGTGTTCTTCGCAATCCAATCACACATATTCCGCCATAGAAGATGAAAACGAAGCGAATTACCCGACGTTCGCGGAACCGTCATTGAAATTCGCTGTTCCGCCTGTTCAAGAAACGAAGATACGCTTCCGCCGAATAAAATTAACGCCGTCAATAACATCAAAAATACCGGACGCGACGGCAAAACAGGCGGCGTTTTTTCTTGAGTTTGTTTCTGTTGTCTGTAATTGCGATTCCAAAAGAGCAAAAAGCTGGAAATGAAAAGTATTGCGGCGTAAGCGATGACTTCGCAATTTTGTTGAATGCCGTTCATTTGACCAAATGTCGGAACGATTTCCTGTTTTTTGAACAAATTCAACCAATATTGATAAGAAACTGCGTAAACAGCGCAATAAATAAGAATGAAAACAATCGCGGTTCGGACGAAAATTTTTGCCCACCACGTCAATTCTTTCGGAAAATTTTCACGTCCGCAAAGTCCACTTACCCAGCTCAAAATCGCTGTTCCGCAAAGCCCCATACCGAGCGGAACAGAAAAATCAGTCATACGAAACCAATAAAAACGAAGGAGCGAAGCGGCAAATTTCTGATATTTTTCTGAAGTGAAACCGTAAGAAATAATGAATCCGACGCACGAAATCAAAACTGTTCCGATAATGTAACCGGCGATCCGAAACCCCGGCGGCGCAACGTATTGCGATTGTTCTTCTGGCATAACTTCCGGCAAGATATTTTCTTCGTTGCGTTTGGGGGATTTTTTGCGGGTCCAAACAGTCGCGGAACAGAAAAGCCACGCTGCCGTTAATAATCCGAGCCGCATCACAAAAGCCCAAGGAAACGCTTTCGCGTATTCATGATGCGCTAATCGTTCAAACGCAGCAATACGATACGCTTGATTCGCAATTTCTTGGTCACACCCCCAATCCATCAAAATTGCGGGTAAAACGCCGGGAAGCGAGAGAATTCCGCCGACTATCAACGGCACGAGCATCGGCAAAAGAGACATTCTATCGGACTTTCGCTGCAATAACCACGAGAAACCGCCTGCAACAACCGACCAACCGCCAACGACCGGATGATAAGCGGCGGCAATTCCAAACATAAGCCAAACGACTCCCCAACGATTGCGAGCAAGAGCATCCAACCCGAAAATGACAAAAACGTAGGCAAAGACTTTTCCTTCAATCCCGCCAAGCACCCATTCTCCCGCCATTTGAAATTTAAGCATAAAATAGGCAAACGCTCCGGCGGAAATTATTGAAAACCACATTACGGGAATCACCGCGCGGCTCAAGCGATACCAGCCAATCGCCAACGCCAGCCAGAGAACCACACGACCAATCCATGTTGCCGTATTCAAATCGCAGTAAAGAGTGAGCCAGCCAAAAGTTTTGTAAAACAGCCAATGCGTATCGTAGCTGTTTAAAAAAGTGTCGTTTTTCAAAGTATCAGGATGCCATGCGTGAAACGCCTTACCGACATAATACGGTTCATTGGTATCGGGAACCGCCCATGCTCCATAAGCGAAAAAAACAGTGAAAATCAAAAAGATTTCGCTTAACGCCAAAAAGAATGATTGGCGTTCCACTGTCAAAACCGGCGACCGAAAGCGTTTGGGTGAATTATTTTTATTTTGCGCAACATCGGACGTCGCTTGATCTTGCAAGTCGGACGATGTTTGTTGCGAATTACTCGATGCGGACGAAGTACTGAAACGGTTATGGTTTTTCTTGCTCATGATTTGTAAGGTTGTTTTACCACGAAGTCATGGTGAAAAAACGAATAAGAGACGACCAGATGGCGCAATATAACAATTTTGTTTTTCTATGTAAACGCGAATTTGAAAATTTTTATTGTTTTATGTGTTTTGTTTAATTTGCGCATTTTATAAAATAGTAATTTTTATTAATATCGTCATTATTAACAGCCGATAAACAAAGAAGGTAGATTCTATCAGGAAATTTACGTATTTTGAATAAAAATTTAGGAGAAGAACAGATGACGGAACAAATCAATCTCAACGGATACGAAAAGAGAAGTCGGACATTTGCAACGTCTGCCGAAACGAAAATTGATTACGATTCCGTAAGCGACAACCCGCGATTCCCCGCGAAACCCGTCGAGTCCTCCGATATTTATGGCGACGATATGTCCATCTTGACTCCGCGTGTCATCGCCCGAATGCCCGATCTGACCGGTTTTAGCAACGGGACAACTCCTTCATCGATCTCGTTGTTTCGTGCCAAACATAATCGTTTTTCGTGGAGTCCTCAAATGTTGAAAAAAATATCATTGAAAAAATTGTGCGGCTTCGGAGCAGTTTGTTGTGTGATTTCCGCTTTGATTTGGTGTTTATTTGCCAATAATAAAGAAGACGCGCCGGCAACCGCCGATTTTCCGCAAACAAACGAAGAAATGAAAATACAATTTACGGGGGACAACCAAGCGGCAATATTGCAAGCAGACGCTTCATCAAGAGAAACTCCTTTTTCATTTGCTGTTCAAGAAACGTCCGCGCCGCCAAAACTGGAATTTTCTTCGATGAATACCAATGCGGTACAACCGACATTTATGTCGAATGATTTTTTTGCGTCGCAAAGCATTGTTCCGGCAGATGCGTCGCCCACTCCGTTTTCAGTTCCCCAACAAGATGCGCTTTCATGGAATTATGCTTCTGAAAATCAACCAATGCCGCCGAATGTGCCTTATGATATGACGAGTAACAACTCATTGAATAATACGCCAAATGTTCCTGTGGTTAATCAATCGTTTGCCGGACTGAATGTGCCGATTAGCAATAACAATCCTAATCCTTATTACGCCGCGAATCCGAACAACGGAAATACGATGAATTATTCGGGAAATGGAAATTACGCGCCGCAACCAAATTTCAGCGACGTATCGGTTTATAACCCGTATCCTTCAAATATGACGCAGCCCGTTACGCAAGCCGCGATGCAGCCAATGATTCAACCGACTTCGTTTCAAGATTACAATTCATCAATGCCGATGCAAAACAATCAAAATGTGATGGCGTCCAACAATGACGTCTATTATCAGCAGCCGATGGGGAATCCAATTCAACCATCGCCGCAGTTTCAAGATAATCGGATGGCCTACGATCCAACCGCAAATGCAATCCCCCCTTATTCGGCATATCCGCAAAACAATGGTATGACGTCGTCGCAGAATTATAGTAACAACTATGCGTTGCAACAACCGGCTTATTCGGCGGGGCAACCGGATTATGCTCATCCGCAATACCAAGGAAATTATCCACCCAACGCGATGACGTCGTCCGCAGCGAATCCGAACGGAATCGCACCCAATATTGACGCCCGTTCCAATGTTCCGATGGTTGCGTCGGCTCAATCATTCCGCAACCAGAACGCCACGCCAATGAATAATATGTCAATGAATAACAATAACGCCGCAACAATGGAACAAAATCCGGCTTATGGCGGTAATACGTTCAATAATAGTCCTGTGATCTTATCGCAAACGCCGGAATATTACAAATAACTATCTTTTTGAAAACATCATCCTAATTTTGATCATTCCTATTATTTGTTGATTCAGTTATGGGTAGATACGAGAATAATAAACGGCAATCGAATGCATTTGTGTTGTTGCAGGACAACGCTTCGGCAGTATCGTCGGAAAAAATGCAGATTGCGGAACGCGCGATTTCTTCCGAAAAGCAAACGTTGCCGCTCGATAACGCTATTTGGGTTTCTACCGGTAATCATTCCGAAAACTCGCCTCAAACAGCGTCAAATAAGAAAACGGAACGGCTTTTGAAACTTCATGTGATTTCCGAATCGGAGAGAGAAGAACAAAATTCCATCCGCAACCCGGCGTTACAACAATCCGTTGTCCATCACGAAAAAACGACGCTCGCGCCGAATCTCACCACAACGTTCTATAAAAACGATACTCGCGGATTTTTAGGAGAATTACGAGAGGCGAAAGATTCGCTGTTTGACCGAAATCTGTCGTTTAGTAAAATTGATTTCCCCTCGCCGAAAAAAAAACAGTTACCCAAAGACGTAATTCAAGAGAAAGATACCAACACCTTCGATTCGTTGTTGTCGGACGACGTTTCGGATGAAAAATTTACGATAAAACATCTTTATACCAAAAAAGAAAAAGAAGTCGCAACAGAACCGGAAAAAACGATCATTGACGTTGCGGACTTTGTGGAAACCTTCTCTGTGATACGTCCGCCGGATTATCTGAAACAATGCGACAAGCGGCAGGCGCGGCAGACCGAAGATTATTCGGAACAATACGAAATCTTTTTGAATCAAACCGCGTTCAAAAAAGAACTTGCGGATGTACAAACGACCATTGACCGCGTTGCGGAAACTGTTAGTCAGGACGTTTTGAACGACATTTCGGTGTTAATGGAAAATCAAGCGGAAATTTGCGAACACGATTTCAATGATTACGCGGACGATGCAATTGACGAAACAAGAACCGAACAACCGCCGCGATTTGAAGCTATTGAACTCGAAAAGGAAGAAGCAACGGCGGAGACGACATCTTACGCAATACCATCCGCAACAAGAGAGGAAGAAGCAGAACCGCTTGAAGTGACGGAAATATCCGTCGCAAACATAGATTCTGCGATAGCTTTCACGGCAAATGAAGACGCGACAAAAATTCACGCGACAAATGAAATCACGGTTGAAGGAAATGATTCGGAACAAACATCGCCGATAGCCGTTTCTAAAAAAACGGAACAAATGAAGGTTATCGAGCACGCGACGCCGGAAAAAACGATTGTTGATGAAACGAGAAAAACAATTGACGAGCCGCATGAAGAGATTGCGGAACAATATTGCGAACAGAGGCAACATCGGAACATTGAGCGTCGGCAAGACAATTTGCCGACGAAAGAATCGTTGACGGAATTACGTATCGTTCATGCGATTCATGAAGCGGGGGAAATCGTAACGGCAAAACAAGCAATTCTCGAAAGGGCGGCAGATATTGTCAAAGAATCCATGGACATCTCTTCGATTGCGGAAAAAGAGGAAACATCCGCGAATGACAATCCTCAACTTCACGCGACTATTGAAGAACATAACGTGGAAGAGGATAAAGTGGTTGACAATCAAAGAGAGGAATCGGATATGAATACAAACGCTTCGGTTAGGACAGAGATGTTCCGCCGAAAGTTTCCGTCCATTGTCAAGCAGCTTGAAGGTTTGGCGACGGAACAGTGCGACCTTTTAGCGGAATACATCCGCGATAAAGT
Organism: Planctomycetaceae bacterium; assembly: GCA_031267635.1. Taxonomy (GTDB): domain Bacteria; phylum Planctomycetota; class Planctomycetia; order Pirellulales; family Thermoguttaceae; genus WRMR01. The sequence continues at coordinate 4,254 of JAIRYX010000081.1, read as the reverse complement.
TTATCACGGACGGCGGTTGATTGCGTTTTGCGGTATGCGTCGGCAGGTCGGATGCTCGACGATGGCATTGATTGCAGCGAAAACAATCACACGTTATGGGTTAAAAACCGCACTCATCGACGCGAATTTTGACTATCCGCATCTTGAATCGTTTTGTCCTCAAGGGCAGTTATCGAAAGACCAATCGGACGAATCCTGTTGGGTTGATGTTTTACAAGGAAAAGGCAATTGGGAAACACTTGGTTTTTCGCCGGAAAATAATGAGCTGTTGACAATTTTCCCGCTTCGTGAAAATGTTCTTGCGAGCTGGACGAAATACCAATTGGAATTTTTGCAACAAGCCGCCAATCGTTTCATCACGGCGATTCATGAACATTTCGATTTAATTTTGCTGGATTGCGGAGCGTTTGAATCGTCCTGTGAAGAAATTACATGGGGCGAACTCGAATTGCTTCAACCGGACGGCGTCATTCTCGTCCGCAACCCGAACCAAACCTCCGCCGAAGAGTTCGAACCGTTCTACAACGAAATGACTGTCGGCGGCATTGAGGAAATCGGCATTGCGGAAAATTTTGTGTAAGCGTAGAGACAGTCTTTGCGTCTGCCCATGACTTTTGCGTATCTGTGTCCATGAGTTAGAGAAGACGCATAAAAATAGAGAGCAGACGCAAGGTCTGCTCCTAACATTATTTACCGCCAGTTATTCGCCGCTCCTTTTATTCCCAAAGAGGAATGAAAGGGAAAATGCGAATCTTACAATTCTATCCTTTCAAAATCGCAAGAGCTTCGTCGCGGTAACAGTCCATCAGGTACGGAATTTTCGTCACTTGGACGCATTCTTCGGTAAGCGACATCAATTCGTTGCGTGTTATTGTCGCAACGTTGAATTTTCTTGCGCCTGCCATCAATTGTTGGAGTCCCACCTTGATTTTATCTGCGTAGCTATAAACGCCGATTGCGCCGAGCGGAATGTTTTGGATTTCTTTCGCGCCGACAATGTCTTTGACCTTTTCGTAATTGACGAAAATTTCTTCCGGCGTACTGCCAAATTCCGATACGGTTTTCGGTAAATCGTTTGTTTTAATCCACTGATCGATATTTTTGCCGACCATGCCGGGAATCATCAACGCACGTCCCATGCAGACCGCTTTGACATAAGGCGCACCGAGAGAAATCGCTTTGAACACGCCATCTTCCGAGCTGAAACCGCCCGCAAACGCCAAGTCGGGAACACGTTGACCGTTTGCCGCGAGAATTGACGCATATTCATATGCCGCACTGTGCAGGTAAATCGACGGCACGCCCCATTCTTCCATCATGCGCCACGGACTCATACCGGTTCCGCCCGACGCTCCGTCAATCGTCAGTAAATCGATTTTCGCTTGAGACGAATACTTGAGCGCCATCGCCAGTTCTTTCAAACTGTACGCGCCGGTCTTGAGCGTGATTCGCTTGTAACCGAGCGAGCGAAGACGTTCCACCTCTTTCATAAAACCTTCTTCGGTTACGAAACCGAGGCGGCTGTGACGCTCAAATTCTTTAATCGCGCCGGCTTTGAACGACGCTTGAACAATCGGGTCGGACGGGTCGGGCGTAACGATATAGCCGCGACGCTGTAATTCAAGAGCGCGTTCCAATTGACCGACTTTGATTTCGCCACCGATGCACTTTGCACCTTGTCCCCATTTCAGTTCGATGGTTTCAATGTTATGTTTGTTGATGATATACTCGGCAACGCCCAGATTCGTGTCTTCGACATTCATTTGAATCAGAATTTCGCCATAGTTGCTGTGATACCGCTTATAAGATTCAATTCGGCGGTCCATATCGGGAGCTTTGACCACTTTTTTATTTCCGTTGAGTTCCAGAAGCGGGTCAATACCGCAAACATTTTCGCCGCAGACAATTGTCACGCCGGAAATCGCGGCTCCGACGGCGAAATGTTCCCAATTTTTTCGGGCAATTTCGGTCGAGCCGAGTGCGCCGGTAAAAATCGGCACGTTCATTTTGACTTTAATATCCCAGCCGTAAGAGGTTTCGGTATTGACGACAGGAAAACGTGCGTTGTCGGGATTCGCTTCGATTCCGTCCGGCAGTCCGACAGCGCCGACAGCGTAGCCCTGAATGTTTAGATGTGAATAATCGACAGGATAATCTTTGTCGCCGCCGGCGGTCACTTCGCCGAACGGACCGGGATAGATCAGTTCGCGTCCGCGAAACGTCGCTTTGAAAATCTCGCAATTTCCGCGGCATCCGTCCACACATCGTGAACACAAGCCGCTGCACGGAACAACACTCCGTGAACGGTTCCCGCTTCTTGTTGCATCATTGGCATTTGGTGTTTGTAAATTCATATTTTACCTCTCTCTTAACTTTTGGTAAAACAATGTTGAAAAGTGTATATTACGACAGCCGCAACATACGACAATAGAAAGAAGTATAACACGTTGAGCGAAAGAAAAAAAGTCAGGAAAGAAAAAAGTGCAATTCCTAGCCGTGAGAAGTAGAGTTTGCGTTGAGAACGGAGACGCTTATGCCGATTGCGGAGGAACAACGGCATAACACAATACATTGCACTATAATCGAAAGTTTTGTCATTAAAATTATTTTTCTTTCAAAACCGTTGACGCAAGAGGGATTGAAAGTTTGAAAATTGTAAGGTAATATTTTAAACAGGAATACAGGATAACAGGATTTTATTATATCCTGACAATCCTGTATTCCTGCAATCCTGTTTAAAATATTTTTTGACAGGGTAACAGGATAGCAAGATAATCAGGATAGATTTTTTATACAGACAATCCTTTATAAAATCGAAAACCAATTTTTTTTTTACAACGTTACATGGCAAAGCGAAAAAATAACAGTACGGAAACAACTCCGATTGAGCAGTACAAACATACGGACAAAAAACGTGTTAATAATCCGCCGGTTGGGTTGGTCAATGCTCATTCGGACAACGGCGGGGTGCGGAAAAAACAATACGCTTACGACCCGCATATCGATCCGAAACTCGATTGGTGCGGGAAAACCGAACATACCGCATTCGATGTGCAAACCGTTTCGCTGCATGTTCACGAACGTATTGACCCGCGACGTATCATTGAAGAACTCAAAAAAGAAAATCAAAACGAACAAGATCATCAACAAGGTCGATTATTTGAAACGGATATTAAACCGTTACGGCAGGCGATTGAGTTTTACAAGCATACGGAAAATTGGTCAAATCGGCTTGTTGCGGGGGATTCGTTGTTGGTGATGAATTCGTTGCTCGAAAAAGAAGCGATGGCGGGCAAAGTACAAATGATCTATTTCGATCCGCCTTACGGTATCAAATACGGCTCAAACTTCCAACCCTTCGTCAACAAACGCGATGTCAAAGACGGAAAAGATGATGACCTCACCGCCGAACCCGAAATGATTAAAGCATTCCGCGATACGTGGGAACTCGGCATCCATTCCTATTTAACGTACATCAGAGATCGGCTCTTGCTCGCAAGAGATCTGTTACACGAATCAGGAAGTATCTTTGTACAAATCGGTGATGAAAATGTACATCATGTTCGTGAGATTTTAGATGAAGTGTTCGGTACTGAAAATTTTTCAGCAATCATTTCGGTACAAAAAACATCAAGTGCCGCTAGTGATCATCTTGATTGTGTTTGCGATTTTGTTTTATGGTATGTCAGAAATAGACAAAATTATAAATATCGTCAATTGTTTTTGCCCAAAGGAGTAGATTCAATTATTCCCACTAGATATAGTCGTATTGAATTATCTGATGGTTCTCGACGCTCTGCAACAGAAGATGAAAAAAAAGGTAATATTCCGACCAATGCCAAACTATATACTCTTGATAATATGATTAGTACAAGACCAGCAGGACTTGGTGACATAACATCTTTTGAATATAAAGGAAAAAAATATCACCCAGGTAGGGGTACTTTTAAAACAAATGAATATGGACTTAAAAATCTTGCCAAAGCTAATAGATTAGAATGTTCCACAAACCAAATTGGTTATGTTCGTTATCTTGACGATTTTCCAGCATTCCTAATAAATAATAATTGGACAGACACAGCAACAGGCGGCGGAATGGGAAAAATCTATGTTGTACAAACAACAACAAAAGTCGTTCAGCGTTGTCTTTTAATGTCAACGGATCCTGGTGATTTGGTGTTGGACATCACTTGCGGCAGCGGGACGACGGCTTTTGTTGCGGAAAATTGGGGGCGGCGTTGGATTACTTGCGAT
>JAIRYX010000063.1 GCA_031267635.1 Planctomycetaceae bacterium | reverse complement strand
TTTGACCTTCCCGGCGGAAGGACAGATATTGCAAAATTAGAGCAATACGATCCAAGACATGTTTATCAAACAGCAAATGGTGTGTTGGACGAGGTGTTTGCAAGCGATACAACTTTGGGACAATTTGACTGGAATTTTTCAACGAATAGAGAAACAACACAAATGCAAATATTTGATTCTTCACTATTGGGATATTTGCAAGAAACCATCGAATCCGTTATATAAACGGATTATTAGAATATAAGGTTCTATTCACTGGCTTGAAACATATGATCAATATGAAGTGAAAATATTTTCACTCATACCATCCAACCTCATATCTCTACCTACTTCTCTTGACGAAACAACATCAGTAGTCCACGTTGACTTTCGTTTTAAATTTTATCAAAAATCAAGCAAATGCGTTCTCTTAACTGTTCAAGAGAACAATCATTTTGCAAAACGAATTTTGCCGCGAGACGTTTGTTTTCCAATGGTATTTGTTGTGCGGTTCTTGCGTCATATTCTTTTTTTGTCCAACCTCGCGATAATGCGTGTTCCAAACGTACTTGTTCCGGCGTATCGATAAAAATGATTACGTCGCAAAATTTATCCCAATTGCCTTCGAGCAAAAGTGGCGCGTCGAGTAAAATCCACGCCTTTTTTTCCGCCTTGGCACGGTCAATTTGACTTTTCAAGAGCGTTGCAATTCGCGAAAGCGAAATCTTTTTCAGCTTGTCAAGATTTTCATTCCCGTCTTTTGTTCCGCTAAAAACAATGTCGGCGAGATTTCGGCGGTTGATTTCGCCGTTAGCGTCAAACGGAACGTCGCCCCACTCGTTGCGGACGAGCGTTTTAACTTCATCAAGAAGCAAAACGTCATGTCCTAACTTATCCGCATCAAGAACAACTGCGTTATCACGCTCGCCGATCATTCGCGCGACCGTACTTTTTCCGCTTCCAATTCCGCCGACAAGACCAATGATTTTCATTTGTCTTCAATCGCTTTCTTCCGCTTCTCAATCACGCCGCGTAATCCTTGCGCGTTCTGACGAACCACCGGACGATTTGCCATTGCGTCGTCGTAAATGTAACTTTTCGTGTTGATTTCGAGCGGAGGAACATTTAACTCTTTTTTCAAACGTTCCAATTCCGTTTTAAGACGTTGAATATCAGCGGCGTATTTCGTTTCGGAATAAGCGTTATGCAATTCTTTCGGATCGTTTTGTACGTCGTACAACTCCCATTCGTCAATATCATCGTAATAATGAATCAATTTGAAACGTCCATCATAAACGCCTTCATGTTTTTTGACCATGTGAACGGCAGGATATTCGTAATAGTGATAGTAATGATATTTCCGCCAATCGGACGGCGTTTTTCCTTCTAAAATCGGCACGAGAGAACGTCCCTGCATGTCAGAGGGAATTTCAATACCCGCAATGTTGAGGAACGTTTCTGCAAAATCAACGTTGGAAACAATATCGTTGTTGATGCTGGACGGTTTCACATGATCATGCCAACGCACGATAAACGGCGTTTTATACGATTCTTTGAACATGAATCGTTTGTCGAACCATCCGTGTTCGCCGAGATAAAATCCCTGATCCGACGCATAAATCACGACCGTGTTTGTCGTCAATTCATTGTCGTCAATATATTTCAAAACATGTCCGACGCTGTTATCCACCGACGCAATGACGCTCATGTAATCTTTCATATAACATTGATATTTCCATTTTTTCAGCGCAACCGGATCGTCTTTAACCGCCTCATATTCCTGCTTGCGTCCGTCGTACATTTTATGCCAATCCGTTTTTTGTTCTTCGGTGAGCGAGTTGTCGATGTTGTTTAGCTTCAAGTCGAGCGGCGTGAGCGTTTCGGCAATTGTCATATCTTGCTCCAGCGCAGCGCGTCCGCGTCCGGCATAATTGTCGTCAAACGTTTCAGGATAAGGAAAGACGTGGTCTTTGTATTTCTCGTAAAATTCCGGGTATGCCTGCCATTCCCGATGCGGCGCTTTATGCTGCAACATCAGTAAAAACGGCTTGGATTTGTCGCGATTCTCCAACCATTCGAGCGATAAATTTGTGATAATTTCGGTTGTTCGTCCTGTGTGAGAAACTTGTTCGCCATTGCGTATCATTTTCGGATTGTAATACGGTCCCTGACCGATCAGCACTTCGGAATAATCAAAGCCGACGACAGGCGAAACGAGATGCCATTTACCGACAATTGCGGTTTGATATCCCGCTTTTTGTAGCAGCTTTGGGAATGTTTGTTGCGTATTGTCGAAACGGTCGTTGTTTGTTTTGAAACCATTGATATGCGAATATTTTCCGGTTTGAATCACCGCGCGCGACGGTCCGCAAATCGAATTGGTAACAACACAATTCGTGAACCGCATTCCTTCGCGGGCAAGCCGGTCAATATTCGGCGTTTCATTTCGGTTAGAACCGTATGCGCCGATAGATTGATACGCATGATCATCCGTGAAAATAAATACGATGTTCGGATGTGGTGCCGTTTGCTCCAATTGCTGAGCAAACGCCGCATTCTTTGCATAGATTACCAAACATAAAACGGTCATCGCAAACAATAGTTTTGGCATTTTGATTCCTTAATTTTCCTACTTATTTCACATTTTAGAGAGGGATTGATAAAATACTTGTAACTCCTGTTACGCCTGAGCTATCGTAATGATTCAGCCGCTCCAACCCAAATAAATCCGCACGAGGCGTCTGAATAATTATCCGAAAGATTTTACTATTGCAGCCCTTATTTATCAAGTTTCCCTTAGTAGCCCACCAAGCCCTTCCAAACGCGCCCTTATGTTTTAGACCATGAATTTTTTGATCAAAGCAAACGAAAAATAAAGGAATAGGGAATAAGGACGAATATTGTTGTAATTCGGGCTACTAATGAATTTTATAAATAAGGGCGGCAATAATAAGATTTTGCGGTAAAAGTGACTGTAACTGCCCAGTTGACCGGTGCGGATTTATTTGGCTTGGGCAACTGAATAGCTACGTTACGTTGAAAGATAGCGACCAAAGTGTATAAACTATCGCACCGCTTGTCAAGAGCAAAAGAGGAAAATATTGCTGCTGATTTCACATTGTGGGGAGGGATTGGTTTATAAAATACTTGTGGGAATTTCTAAAAACCTTTCCTCAATGTCGGTAAGTCCTTATTTTTCAATGGTAAGATTATTTAAGGTTGGGGTTTTTAGAAGTTCCCTTGTAACTATTCAATCGCCCAAACCCAATAAATCCGCACCGGGCAACTGGGTAATGGCACGGGTAAAGTCTTTCGAGTAACTCGAAAATTGCCCTGTGCGGATTTATTGGGTTTGGGCGATTGAATAGTTACACATACTCATCTTTCATTATTTTTGTTCGCGTGTATGATAACGACTCAGTGCCCCGGTACGAATTTATGTGGTTTAAACGACGGCATAGTCGCAAAAAAAAACAGACAAAAATAAAAAACTTCGTTAAAATTGTTATTGACGTTTTCATTTTTTAGTGCATAATAATAAAATACAGTTCTTGAAGCTAGAATTATAGATAGTAATCCTAACTTCAGATTTCAAAAGATTCCTAAAAATCTAGGAGATTAAAACTATGACAAACCTTGTTTTAACGACAACTGGTTCATTTTCCAGCCCAGAATTGGGCACGTTAAAAAAACGAATTAGCTCGCACGGGGGGGGGGGGGTAGTGTGTGCCGATTATATCGGCACACCGAATGGAGAAAACAATTCGATTTTTGCCCCTATTGTCCAACGTGTTGCCCATTTGGCGGCGTTTACGCTTGTCGAATTACTTGTCGTGATTGCGATCATCGGGATTTTGATCGCATTACTCTTGCCCGCTGTTCAAGCTGCGCGGGAAGCGGCGAGAAGAATGCAATGCACGAACAATCTCAAACAGATTGGTCTTGCGGTTCACAACTTCCACGACAGTAGGAACGGTTTGCCGCCTTCCACCATCGGCTACACTGTCACGTCGCCGCATTCTCCTAATGCGTCGTTCTGGGTGTTGATTTTGCCGTACATGGAACAACAAGCCATATACGACATCATCAAGACCAAAACCGACAATTTCAGTATTGTGATGAACAATACGAATTTCTGGAACGCGCTGGGCGCAGATGCAGCCGAAACGACGCAATTACAGCAGTCGCTCGGTACTGGCTTGACGACATTCAAATGTCCCTCGCGTCGCGGTGGAAAAGAATACCTGACAGGAGACGGAACGGATAACAGCACCAATCAGGGCGGCATATATGGTCCGCAAGGCGATTACGCTTTTGTTCAAGGACGCGCTTTCCAGCATTGGGCGGCTTGGTTGAATAACTACAATCCCAGTGCGACAGATCACGCATCGGGACAAAGCGGCGCAATTCGTGTTGCCGTTTGGGGCGGCAGCGCGTCTTCATGGTCGCCGCGCGACACTATGTCTTGGTGGGCAGATGGAACGTCCAATCAAATTGTTGTCGGTGAAAAACATATTCGAAGCGATTATGTCGGACAATGCGCTCCAAACGCGAATGATAGCGCGAACCGTTGGAAAGTCGGCGATTGTTCGATTTTGATTTCAGGAGATTGGAATACGATGTCCGTTGCTCGAAGTTGCAATTCGCGTATCGCACGCGGTCCCAGTGATGGAAGCGGAACATCAAATTTTGGCGCTGAAGATCAAATCCATTGGGGAAGTCCGCATACAGGAACGGTAAATTTCCTCATGGGCGACGGATCGGTGCAAGCAATTTCTGTGACAGTTCCTGCCGGTCCGGTTTGGAACAATGAAGCAGATTCCAACAGCCGAAGTAATCCGACAAACAGCATTCTCGGGCGACTCGGCAATGTTCGTGACGGTAACTCTGTATCCATTCCATAATGAAATGAAGTAGGCAAATGCAAGATCAAAGCTGTGTCTTTGATCTTGCGTTTGTTGTTTTCAAAATAACAATTAACAAAAACATAAGGATATAAAAAATGAAAAAACATATTTTCTTGCTTCTCGCTTTACTTGTTCTCGCCGGATGTAATAACGGTAAAGTGCCGCTTGGCGGAACGATAACGTTTGACGACGGCACGCCGCTGATGGTCGGCGCGGTGATTTTCTCGACGGATACCTATTCCGCGAAAGGAAATATCGACGCGAACGGCAAGTACGTTATGGGATCAATTAGCACAAACGACGGTTTACCCGCCGGAACATACAAAGTTTA
>JAIRYX010000490.1 GCA_031267635.1 Planctomycetaceae bacterium | reverse complement strand
CCGAATCTTTCTCCGGTCAGCGTAAGAAAGCTGTATGAGCTTTACGAAAACAAAATCTGCACCGGCGAAGAAGCGGCGGAGTGTCGATTTTGCTTGCACAACCGCGTCGCGTCGGTCGGTTATAAAATCGTAACCGACGTTGGACATGTCCGCACGTTTTATGAGCAATCCGCGAAGACGTAACGTCTCGCGAAAACGACGGAGTGAAGAAGATCATTCCCGCAGAGAAAACCGATTCCCGTTTTCTTTGCGTCTTTATTTGACTTGGGCAACGGAATAGTTATTGCAAAATCGTTCTCGGCGGTTGCCGGGAGGTTGTGAAAATGTGAAAATTCATATATAGTGGTTGTAGGAAGGTCATGAAAGTGTGGGAGGCGTTATCTCTACAACCATCGAAAGTATCAAAAATTTTAACACATATATTTAACCCCTAGTCAAATATGAAGATAACAAAACTACATTTGGAAAGTTTGCGTAACGAATCGCATTATCAGTCACTTTTGTTGACGAAGAAGTGAATTGCCGAGAGTCCGATTATCCCGTCAATTGTTGCGCAGTCCTATCCGTGATTCAACGAAATCCTGGGACGTGAAGGCGAGTTGGCTGATATGGTCAGGAAAAGCGAGCATACCGCCGAACTTGCGTTTTTTTAAGATAGCAATTATCGTTCATCATTAGTCCCTCAAATCCCAATTGTCCCCTAAGTCCCTTTTGTCCTTCATATCCCTTTTGAAACAACGCAAATGGGAGAAGTATATAGCACCAATTTACAATTTTATTATTTGGAGGTTCGCTATGCGATTTTCTTACCTTTTCAGTTTCGCGGCTGTCGTTACCGCATTCGCGGCGTTGATTGCTCAAAACAAGATTGCCAACGCTCAAAACGAGTCGGCGGAGAAATTTCCGCCGATATTTCCGTTTGTCATTTCTTATGACGCTCCGAAAAATATCACCAATATCGCGCCGCAAATCGACGCGCCCGCAGGAAAATATGGTTTTGTGCGGGCAAAAGACGGACATTTTGTTACCGATCACGGCGTAATCCGGTTTTGGGGAACGAACCTTGCGTTCACGGCAAATTTTCCGACGCAGAAACAAGCCGATCAACTCGCCGACCGTCTCTCGCGAATAGGTTACAATTGCGTTCGGCTGCATCACATGGACACCGGCGACAACTCGCTTGTCAGCGGTAAAACGACGCTCGCCGAATTGGACAAAACCAAACTCGACGCGCTTGATTATTTGATCGCGGCTCTCGAAAAACGCGGAATTTACGTCAATATCAATTTGCATGTCGGACGCTGGCTCGACGACCGTGACGGATTCCCGAACCGTAGCGAGCGTCCGAATTATGATAAAGGCGTCGGCAATTTTGAACCGCGAATGATCGAATTGCAAAAAAAATACGCCAAAGACCTTTTAACGCACGTCAATCCTTACACGAAACGTCCTTATGTCAACGATCCCGGCGTGGCGATGGTCGAAATCAGCAACGAAGATTCTATCGTTTCACAATGGGCTTGGGGCGGTCTTGATACGTTACCGGAGCCGTATGCGGGAGTGTACCGCAAATTATGGAACGATTGGCTTTTGTCGAAATACGGCACGACGGAAAAACTTTGTAAAGCGTGGAACTGCAAAGTCGTCCCTTTGGGGGAGGAACTTTGTCCCGACGGAGATTTTATGACCGATAAAGCCGTTCTTTCGCGGCTTCTTGTGATGCAGACGGACAATAAATCCAAAGCGGAAATGTGGGTCGTGGACAACATGCTGAAACTCAAAGTGACCGAAATGGGAAACGCAAATTGGATTCCGCAAATTTATTATCAAAATTGTCCGATCAAAAAAGGCGTTCCTTACACATTGACGATTCGTGCCCGCGCCGACAAAGAAACGGCGGTGGGCGTCGGCGTGCGGATGGCGCATGATCCTTGGGAACATCTCGGATGTCAAAAGAAGCTGAAACTCGCTCCCGATTGGCAAACGTTTGAAATGCCGTTTTACGCGACACACGACGAAAACGACGCGCGAATTGACGTGAGCGGATTGACTGCGGACGTGATTTACGAGATTGATCAGATTTCGTTGCGTTCAGGCGGCGCGTTCGGTTTGAAGCCGGAACAAACGTTGGAGTCGGGAAGTATCGCAGTCGTTTCGCCGTCGGATTCGGAGATGTTGCCGCAGACGAGACGCGATTTTATCGAATTTCTTTTTAGCATTGAGGAAAATTATTGGGTCGGAATGTACGAATACCTCAAAAACGATTTGCACGTTCAGTCGCCGGTATCAGGAACGCAGTTGAATTACGGTTCAACGCAAGTACAAGCGCAACTCGACTATTGCGACAATCATTCTTACTGGAATCATCCGTCTTTTCCCGGACGTGATTGGGACATGTCGAATTGGTACATCCGTAACGTTTCGCTTGCCAATTTCGCCGATACCGGAACCTTGACGCGGCTTGCCGCCAATCGTGTTGACGGAAAACCCTATACAATCAGCGAGTACGATCATCCTTATCCCAATGAATACAACGCGGAAGGTCAGCCGATGATCGCGGCGTTGGGGCGTTTTCAAGATTGGGACGGCATTTTTCCGTTTGCGTATTCGCACTCGAACAATTTTGAGCCGCAGCAAATCGGCGGATTTTTCGATACGATCAGCAACACGGGAAAAGTGGCGCATTCGATTGCGTGTTACGCGATGTTTGTTCGCGGCGACGTTTCCGCCGCAAAATCGCAATACGACGTCGGCATTTCGCCGCAACAGGAAATCGACATTGTTACGAAAGCAAAAAGTCCCTGGGGACTGGGTTGGCGCGGAGTCGGCGGCGACGAGCGGCTTGCGTTACTGCATAAAATCGCGGTGAACACGTTGGGACATTCCACGCCGAACATCCCGGCGGTTACGAAAGATCAAAAGCGTTTTGTAAGCGACACGAACCAAATTTGCTGGGATATGACGCGGGAAGGACGCGGTTTTATGACGGTGGATTCGCCGAACACGAAATTATTCAGCGGCTTTGTGCCGGAAAATCCGGTGAATCTGGGGACGTTGACGCTTGACGTCGGCAAAACGCAGCTTGGTTGGTGTACGGTTTCGATTGTCTCATACAACGCGAATCAATGCGGCGAAGACGGAAAAGCGGCGCGGCTACTTGTCGCGGCGACAGGACAATGCGTCAACTCGGACATGCCGCTTGAAAATCTCGGCGAAAACCGTATCACATCAGGGCGCAACATGGGACACGCTCCTGTCCTTTGCGAAGGAATCCCCGCAACGCTAACTCTTCCGGTCGAGGCGGATCGCGTTACGCTTTATCCGCTCGATCAATCCGGCAACCGTAACTCCGGCATCGCGGCAAAATCTGCCGACGTAAAAAAAACGTCTTCCACCGTTACGCTTTCGCCCGATTATCAGACCGTTTGGTACGAAGTGGAGATTAAGGAAAAGAAGTAGTAACTATTCAGTCAATTGGGAGGCATCAATCGGCTAATAGACATTCCACGGTAAGAAATTGCCATTTATTCACTGCTGAACTCCTAGTGGTTCATGGAGTTTAATAGGAAATAAAAACGCAATTTCTCGCCGTGAGAAATATACGTTAAAAACGGCGGCGGATTGTTCATCTTTCATTTCGCGTGTGGCGCGTCTATCAATCACAAAGGTTTTCAGTCATTATTGCAACGCGCTGTTTATTAGCTGGGAGAGAAAGAATAAAAATTTTAGAAAAAGACAATTGGGACTTTTGTGACAGGGTGAAGTTCCTGAAAAAGAATCTCAAAAATCCTCGAAAGAGTTTCCAAAATCAGAAAAGTGAGTCCCAAAAGTCCCTTTTGTTTTTAACGTCTATTAGTTTTCATGAAAACCAAATTTTTAAAGGGTGACTACTGTTTTTATCGCACAATAACAAACGGAATTTTTTCCCTACTTTACTAAACTTACTTATTTAAGGGGAATTTTTGAAAAATTAAAAAAATCATGAGGTTTTTAGTTTTCTGGTACCCCTCCCCCTTTACAATAATTTTTTTTCGGGGAATGATATTTTTCAGTTCTTTACTCATGTTACGCACCTGGTTGCATGACGCTCTCAAAGGAGTAAGATATCCCAATTGTCTAGATATTAGAATGCAGCATGATGGTAAAGCGGGAATATAGGTAAAATATACTTTTACATTGTCCTCGTTTTCAATTTTAC
>JAIRYX010000476.1 GCA_031267635.1 Planctomycetaceae bacterium | reverse complement strand
AGGAAGATTGAAATTCTTCGCCCTACGGCGAGCCGAATGGAAAAAACAATACCTCATAAAAACAATCACGTTTCGATTAACAAAAAAATTAAATTGAGATTAAAACACTAAAAAAATATCTGTACGATTACATGAAAGTGCAAGCATTCGCGGGACACCAAATGACACTTAGCAACACAAAAAGTGTCCCGCCAATGCTTGCACTTGACCATTAATTGTGTTGGTAGTCATATTGATTTTGAAAATAATGTTTCAATGTGATATAGATTGTAGTTTGCTAATATATTACATTTATTTGAAAGGGTACGTTATGGGGGAACTGAATAAGAGAAGTGTGTATGGGTGTATCGTTGAATATAAGACTACTGAAGGAGAGAATGAAGCGCGTAAAAGAATGTCTCAGGTTCATGAAAGTTATTTGTCGTTAAGACGCAGGTTTTTACCAAGTTTCGATATGCTTTGTCGTATGTATCTATCAGACGACCCCAAAGCCGAACTTACTAAAATGATTATGGAGATGTCTGATCTTTTAGACCCTCCGGAGTTGAAGACGGTAGAGGAGTATGAAAATTGGATTGACAGAGTATTAGTAAAATATAATGCGATAATGCCCCAAGACTGGTCATGCGTATTAGCTTTCTTTGCCAAAATTCGAGATGAATCCAATCTCCCGACGAGTTAAAATTTTGTGGATTTATAGGTTTATCGTAGAACAACGAATTGGTAGTTGAGTTTTTCAGTGTTGTTTTTCATTTTTTGTCCTACTGGTTTCGTGTATTTAGGAATTATGCTTTTTGTAATGATTTTATCGTTTTATGATATTTATTCCTATTGTCCTTTTACACAACATTTTGATTTTGTGTTATAGTTTTGAGTGTTTGGTATTTTAACGTGCTGAATACAGTTGCGCAAAATGTGGAATATTTAACGGTGATATTATGGAAAGGTTTTTGCCTGGATTAGTGATTGCTGGTGTTGCCGGAATTGCCGGTATTGTGGGAACATCCAACCAGCCGTCGATGTCGGAACACACGTACCGTTCACCGATACCGGAAATGATGCGTGATGCGCCGGTGGTGGAGAATGAATTACAAGATACACAAACTCATCGTGGTTTTGTACCTGCACAAAAATCTGTTTGTGAAAATGTGCGATAATTATGACAGATCCTGGTCCTTACACAACCCCCGAACAAGTACGGCAAATCGATCCGTCCATTCCTAATGATACGGATTTGACGATTTATATTATGTCGGCTCATGTTTTGGTTTGGAACTCTATTGTTTCCAATGGCTGCGGCGCAAATTATAGTGTTGCGCATTTAGCGTTACTTGAGGCATGGTTGACGGCGCATTTTCGATTGTTGCAAGCCGGAATTGTCAATAGTGAAAGTGCAGGGGGGGCGAGTGAATCTTACACGATTCATCAAGATACATTTTTGATGAACACAATGTTCGGACAACAGGCAATGCTTTTGGATACGAATGGTTGTTTGGCTTCTTTGATGGGTGATATTGAGGATGCAAAAACGGGAAAGAAGAAAAAGCGGGTTGGTCTTTTTTGGCTTGGAAACCAACAACGAAATCCTGCACGTTAATTGCTTTTAATCAAACAATTTTTTGTTTCAATCGCCATCAAGTCTCTTTTGTCTCTTAACGATAAACATTGAATTTTTAAGTGAGAGGATACTATGCTAAACAATAATTTAGCGGATATTTCCGTTTTTGAAACACTTCAATCAGAACAACACGCACGGATTGGAGCGGGTTCGATGTCTGTGTTTAATGCGTTTCAAGTGACGGTGCCTGATCTTGTGAAAGAGAAGTACACTCAAAAAATAAAATTTAAATATCCTACTAAAGAGGAAGCAGAAAAAATAATGAAAGGCTGGCGCAGTGCGAGATTAGAAACTGTTGCGAAACATGGTCATTTAATCTATTGGATATGGGCAAACGGTCAAAAATTTCAATTTTCAAAAGAAAATGCTGATAAAGTTTTGGAACAAGCGAAACAAGTAAAAATTGAAGAAGTCGATTGATTATTCATCGGTGTAACGATTATGTGTTGTTCGTTTTTTATCGTTTAGCGAATGTTCAAAAAAATTGTAATCAATTTCTTTGATTTCGTAGGTTTGTATTGTCCGAACACCTATATCATAACTGATTAATTTTTCTAAAAAAGCAGTACCATTTAGTAGTAAAATCTTTTTATCATTGATGATGTAGTGTTCGGTTGCATCAGTTTTGATGTTTGATTCAAATTCAGACAGAGTGATAAATATCCCATTTTTTGTACTTTCAAAAGAATCGGCAAATTTTTGGATTTCTTTTTCTGTTATCAATTGGTTTCTCCATGACGCTATAACGCATAATTTACTAAAACCAAAAATGTCCGTTTTGAATATTGCCTCTATATCATCATCGGTGCAAGTTCCCATATACATCAAAGACAGTGAGCCTAATCCAGTTAGTTTTCCTATGAATTTTTCAATAAGTTCCTGAAAAAATTCTGGATTTTCTTTACTTT
>JAIRYX010000442.1 GCA_031267635.1 Planctomycetaceae bacterium | reverse complement strand
AAACATCTCAAAGATATTGGCGAAATTAATGGCGTGATTCGCACCGTTAAATTTTCTCCAAATAGTAAATTTCTAGCAATCGGAATACAAGAAGCCAATGAAAAATACGGCAAACTTGTAGTTTGGGATACTAATAACGGAAAAATTATTCGTGAGGTTTACGACAAACAGGCAAAGGGAATCACTGCCGTAAGTTTTGCACCGGACAACGAAACTCTTTTCATCGGAAACACTTCCGGCGATGTAAAATGCGAAAGTCTGAAAGATAAAGAGCCATTTTTCACTTTTTTACCGAAATAAGATTTTGTGAATTTTTCGTAACTATTCAATCGCCCAGCCAAATATACTAAATAACTACGTTTAATTTATGTTCTCATGCTACGCACTCTAATAAAAAGTAGTATTCATTTTATAGAAAAATGTTTATCCGCTTTAAAATTTGGCTTTCATCAAAAAAGGGATATTAGGAACAAAAGGGACTTTGAGGACGTGAGAAGAGCATCTTGAAAAAGCAATTTCTGAAGTCGAAAGAGCAATTCCTGTCCCAGTACTTTCAAGGTGTAATTTAGTATAAAACATCCGCCTATTTTAACACAATAATTCACAAATTTTCTAAAGTCGCCATTTGTACTCAATCATATAGCCGAGATCATACCTTAAACAGACGTAATGTAATTTAAAAATAGAAAATGAGTCCGTTGTAAAGAAATATTAAAATTACAAAAGCATCATAACTACCGTTTATTAAACAACTTAAATACACCTTGAAAGCACTGATTCCTGTCCCTAAAGTCGCTTTTGTCTCTCATGTCCTTTTTTTGAAATAAAAAATATTAAATATTTTCAAGAAAATTTCAAAATATTCCACATTCCCCTTGGAAGACTCCGAGTTTTTGTGTATAATAGCAATTAATAAAATTAACTGTTAGGCAGAATCACAGTGACTTTTGCCTATCAAATTCTCAACAACTTAAAATAATGAAGAGGTTTCAGCGATGAAAAAGTTGAACAAAGCGTTTGATTTTCTTGAATTGTGTCAGAATATGTCGGGGGGGGGGGGTACATAAAATGGCTAACAAGCCGTATTTTACGTGTGATTTCCCTCTTTTTTGCCCGTGTTGTTGCGAGCATTTCTGCCCGATTTGGAAAACAATCTTTTGTTCGTCGAGCGTTTACGCTGGTCGAACTTTTAGTAGTGATTGCGATCATTGGAATCTTGATCGCGCTTTTGTTGCCTGCGGTTCAAGCGGCACGGGAAGCGGCAAGACGGATGCAGTGTACGAACAGTCTCAAACAAATGGCGCTCGGTTGGCACAATTATGCCGACAAATACAAGGGCGACTTTCTCGGCACCACGCATGCCGGTGGGCCTTGGGCAAACGGCATGAAAGGACACACTTGGGTTCCGCGTCTCTGGGCATATATGGAACAAGGCAATCTTGCCGACCAATATGCGTTTGGAACCGAATGGTACAATGACGCAAACAACAAACTGTTTATGGATCCGCTCAAAGCTCCAGTCGATTGGTATTACTGTCCAAGCGACCGCAGAGGTGCGATGTGGACGGCAGACGCAAACTCTCGTTGTCGCGGAAATTACCTTATTAATTATGGCAATGACTGGCTTTGGACAGGCAGTAGCGGAGCGCCGACTTATAAACATGACACGTTTCGCGGAGCGCCGTTTATCATGAACAAAATCCAAAATCTTGCCAGTGTTACCGATGGGCTTTCCAATACGATGTTTATGTCGGAAGGTCTCATTGTGAACGACGATTCCAACAGAGGAGCATGGGGATCGTTTATGGATCCGCGCGATACGACCAATATGTTTATGACGTTGCAAACTCCAAACAGTTCGCTGCCGGATTCGATCACCGATACAGGATGTTGCGGTGGCGCCGGTCCTTGCGACGGAGCAAAACCGGGACTTTGTATCAAAGCGACGTCAGGTGGTTACGACCAATACCGTGCGGCGCGAAGTAAACATACCGGCGGTGTGAACGCCAATCTTGGCGACGGTTCCGTGCAGTTTTTCTCGAACACGGTCAACGAAACCGTTTGGGTCGCCGCCGGTTCCTCGCAAGGCGACGAAACAACAAACTTATAGCGAGAAAAATAGAGAAGGAATATCATGCCGCGTACATTTTTTATTATGATTTTGCTGTTGTTGTCCGCATTATTTTTGTCGGGCTGCAATAAAAACAATTTTGTCAAAGTGACGGGAAAAGTCACGGTGGACGGCGTTCCGGTTCAGACCGGCTCGGTTGCGTTTGTTCCGGTGGACGGTCAAACGCCGGTGGAAGGAGCGGAAATCAAAGACGGCGTTTATGAAGCGAAAGTTCCGCCGGGAGAAAAAATCGTTCGTATTCGCGGAATGAAATTGGAAACGGGCGAAGTTTACGATGCGGTTTCTAAAACAAAATATCCGACCGAAAATGCCATTCGTGTTACGCCGGAAAAATACGAAGCCGAAAAAAGTCCGCTTAAAGTAACGATTACCCGAAACGGCGAATTGCATGATTTTGATATTCCGTCGAAAGAAAAATAATCCTCCGCAAACTTGTGAAACGTCGCGAGAAAAATTTTTGCGGCGCTATTGTTTATTGGATACGCATTTGTTAAAATATGTTTTGTTGGTTGAAAAATATAAGAGCAAAGCAGGCAGGAGATAGGAATGCTGGTTTGCCATATGTTTTATACATTAGAAACCAAACACCGGTCGCTGTTTTCTGATCCTGTCGCTTGAATTTTAGAAAGAGTGTTTTATGCAAATTAGCTTTCATACCGATGCGTTTTGTTCCGCGTTTTGGACATTTGAAAAATGTTTAGACTGGGCGCAAAAGAACGACGTTCACCATATCGAGTGCGGTTTGATTGACGGCGTAAGCTGGATGCACGGACTCGGTTATTTACCGCATTTGTCGGTGATTGATGATCCGCTTTTGTTGCGGAAAAAGATGGAGAAGTATAACGTGCGGTTTTCGCAAATCGACGCGGCGTTTCCGCTTTCCGGCAAGGAAGGTCAGCTTTACGGCGTGGCTTATGTGATGAACGCGATTCGTTATGCGAAACTTGTCGGTTGCCCTCGCGTTTGCACAACGGACGGACTTCTCAAGCCGGAAGGTCTCGAAGATGAAGAGGCAATGGTTCTGATGAAACGGAGTTATGAGCAAATCATTCAAGTTGCAGAAGCGTATGAAATTGACGTGACGATTGAAATTCACGGCTATTTCACGACGAACATTGAACGTCTCGCAGAGATGCTAAATTTCGTGGAGAGTTCGCGACTACGGCTGAATCTCGACACGGGCAATTCTTTTATTTCCGGTGGAAATCCGATTGATTTTGCGAATCGGTTTGCGAAAAAGACGTCGCATGTTCATATCAAAGACGTGTCCCGCGAACTTGCGGAAAAATGTCGCGGTAACGATACTGGAATCGCGTTAAGCCACGTCGCAATCGGCGACGGCGTGAACGCGGACAACATTCGTCAAACGCTCGCGATTCTTCACCAAGCCGGTTTCAACGGACCAATCAGTATGGAGTGCGAAGGTCAAGGCGGACTGCTCATCGAACGGTCGCTCGTTTGGATTCGTAAAACGTTAAAAGAGTTGGGGATTCAAGCAGAATAGTAATCAAGCGGAGAGATACAAACGTTAAAAGATTTGCTATCGGAAGTTGGGTTCTATGATTAAAAATCGTCAGCCCGACTTTTAGCTTTTTGTTTTTAATAGCGAATTTCGCGAGCTTCAGGCGATGAAAGGGACAAATTGACTCAGGGAACTTCTGGGACGGAGTAAGCCGTTAAAGAAGTTGCTCAAGAATACAAAAAGCGAGTCTCAAACGGCTCTCGTGTCGCTGAAGTTTTCAGAATGTCCTTGGAGCTTTTCGAATATTCCTGAAAAGCTTTCGGGAATGTCCGAACTCATTAAAATTTTATTTTGGAGAAATGACTATGTTATCAAAAATGAATCGTCGTGATTTTGTTAAAGCGACTGCGTTAGGTGCAAGTATGGCGTCGGCGGTTGGAATGCCGTCATTGGCGAAT
>JAIRYX010000439.1 GCA_031267635.1 Planctomycetaceae bacterium | reverse complement strand
CAGTTTACCCGAAACTATAACATAAATCCAATTGCTTGTTACAATCTCAAAAATGGTGCAGCTCTTAATGTAACTTCTATCAACTTAGCATCTAACGAATATGTCGGCAGCGGAGTTCCTCCCGAAGAACCTAATTCCCTGCCGGGATTACGTTGGCATGACGGGCGTTCACTTTTTTCTCAATGTTTTTCAATTTTGCCGCCTAATTCGCCGAGATGTGCCACCAATGGAGCGGATATTCGTACCTATTCTTTAATTTCAGCAGGAAGTTATCATCCCGGCGGTGCTAATGTTACTCTTGTTGATGGTTCTTGCCGGTTTGTTTCTGAAACAATTGATTGGGGAACAACCGGTGTTAGTGCCAAAGATGCAGGATTGACCGGTGGTCAAGACAGTTATCAGTACAGAAGTTTCTCGATCTATGGCATTTGGGGAGCCATGGGGTCTTGCGGTGCCGGTGAAAGTTCTAATTTTTGAAATATATTCTAACATGAGATCAAGTGTAACATCAATGTTGCATTTGATCTCATCACAACATTATTTATTATTACGATTATGAGATATTATCATTTACCAATATTTTTGAGTTTTCTTTACCTTCTTGTTTTTTCGGGTTGCAAACAATCAATTTTTGTTCCAACCGAAATGGTTGAAGGATCTGTTACACTTGATGGTGTTCCTGTTTCTGATGCTGAAGTGACCTTTTATCCCATTCAATTCGATGTCGGTGTATCGGCGATGGGACGAACAGACACTAACGGTATTTACCGCTTATCATCAATGAAAGGCGAACCTAAAAAAGGAACCGTTTCCGGTGACTATAATATTACCGTATCAAAATATATTACAAAAGAAATTGAAAAACCTTATTTTGATCCAACACAAGATGCTGTTATCAAATTTGAAAGTAAAGAAATGATTCCTCTTGCCTATACCGATGTCGAAACATCTCCATTGACGGCAACGGTTCGCAAAGGGAACAATGTTATTGATCTGAAATTAGATTCCAAAATTATTTCCAAAAAGAAATAACTCTGAAAATAACCGTCTATTTTGTTTATAGGTTTGTAATCTTTCAGTGGAATGTTTGTTAAAAGTTGGCGGTCAATACAAGGAAGAGTTGCCCACTTATGTTGACCTACTTTTAACGAACATTTCACTGAAAGAGACTCTTTAATACTTTAAAATTTTGTTTTCGTTTCAAAATAGGACATTAGGGACAACAGGGATTTTTGTGAACGATAAACGCTGTCTTAAAAAAACGGAAGTTTCAAGTGCGAGGAGTCGAATCAGTATTTTTGAATCGAGTTGATAAATTCTTTTAATTTTTCACGATGCTCTTCACAATGCGGCGCAGAATGGTAATCATAACCGGACGGCGGAATATAAAACATTTTGGGTTCTTGGGCGTTATCGAAAAGGCGTTGTCCTTGTGAAAAAGGAATGACACTGTCCGATTTACTGTGACTAATAAATACCGGACATGTTACATTGCCGATTTTTTCAACTGAAGCCAAACGTTCTCGTAATAAATAATTCACCGGCAAAACAGGAAACATCTTCCGTCCCATATCACCCAACGATGTAAACGAACTTTCAACAATCAATCCTCCGGCTCCGTCTTTTGCCGCAATATCCGCCGCAACACTACCGCCAAGCGATTGACCGTAAACAATTACCTGCTCACATGAAATCTCATCATGCGCCGCCAGCCAATCCCTCGCAGCACGACCATCATCAAGAATGCCTTGTGCTGTCGGTTTGCCCTCACTTTTTCCGTAACCGGCATAATCAAAAATCAAGACATTGCAACGTAAATCACAACTTAATTGCAACGCTAAATCGACCAAATAGGAAATGTTTTCGCCATTACCGTGACAATATAAAATAGAACCTTGTGTTGTATCGTTTGGATGATCCGAATCCGCAAAATGATTGGAAATAATTTGCCGGATTTTTTGATACTCAAAATACCGACCAACCAACACTTGATTTTTTGTATTACGAAAACGAACTTCCTTAGAAACATCATCTGTTTTATTCCACGATTCCCAATGACCTTTGGGATATTTGGGCGGATGAAATGCCAGTTTACCCGCGATAAAATCCGCTTGGCAACCAACAAAATAAATCAGTGCCAACAAAATTCCTAACAAAAAATAAAACATCCGAAAACCTTTTTTCTTTTTCATAACTCGTATCTCTTATTTTTTTAGAGGATGGATTAAAACCGAACGAAAAATAAGGGAATAAGGGTGCGTGTTTGTGCAATTCGGGGCAACTACAAGGGTTTGCCCCGAATGTTGCTATAAAGTTCATCCATTTGAGTACCATTCTCATTGGCATAAACAAATTTGCCTTTTTTTTTATAATTTTTTATAATTGGTATTCCTTTGATTCGGAGATTTAGTTAGTTCATGTTGATTTTACGGATTTTGAACAGTTGTTACATATTTAATAATTCTAACATATTTATTTGAAAGGAGTTATGTCATTTTGAAATATTTTTGAATAAAAACAAGAGTGGAGATTTGACTCTTAAAAGTGAATTTTAATTTTGTACAGGTGAATTTTGAGAATTTAAGGTTTTTTTTATCGTAACGTCTTGTGTAAAAAAATTGTGTTATTATTTTACAGGCGAGTGAGCAGGCGTTATTCCTTTTTTGTGGACATCCGGTTTGTCCCTCGTTTCCCATGTTCAACATATAAATGCGCAACGATATACATATTTTAATGTTGCGATAATTGGAATGAGGTCATGGTTTTCGATTTTTTGAAATGGGCGGTACTTGCAGCGGAAATATTTTATGTTATATTATGTTTGTTGTCGTTTTTTGTTCGGATATTGT
>JAIRYX010000247.1 GCA_031267635.1 Planctomycetaceae bacterium | reverse complement strand
TTGCGGGGAGGCGTGTGGTGATTGAACATATCAATGCCAAAATAAAAACATTCAAGAGCATGGCATATCCTTACCGGGGACATTGCTGTAACCGACATTCACTAAGAATGACCTTAATTGGTGGTATTATAAACTATGATAGAATAGTTTAGGGTGTTATTAAACAAGTCTAATAAAAAATGAAAAAATTAAATTCCCTATTTGCAATGTCAAAAAACATGACAAATATTTTGTTTTGGGTGTTTTTTTTGATGACGTTTGCGATTGTTGGTTGTGGAAATCCCGGAGTTCGAGGAAAGGTTGTCTATTCCGATGACAAATCACCTTTGCCGCGTGGTGTTGTGAATTTTGTCAAAGACGGATTTATTGCTCGCGGGCAAATTGACAGTAACGGGAATTACGTAATTGGGTCAAAACGAGCTGGAGATGGACTTCCTGCCGGAGAATATAAAGTTTATATCACCGGCACGTCAAGAGAAATCAATCCAAACTTAGGAGGCGGATTAGAAAGAATAATCAATCCCAAATACGAACAACCAACAACATCAGGTTTAGAGTTGAGTGTTAAGGGTTCACAGACTTTTAATATTGAAGTAGAGCGTTTCGATTAAGTTGGCGCAAATATATACGCAAGCGTAACAACATGAAACGGTTGTTCATGGGCGAATCCTACCGCCCATACCTGCGTCGATATAGCACGCAGATAATGTAGATTCTCAAATGATATTCGCAGATCAGATTTTATTTTCTGATCTTGCGAATATCTCCTCCAAATCTGCGTATTCTGCGTGCTTATTGCTTTAAAAATCACGTCTTCCTTTAACTTAATTTTCGTGCCTTTCGTGTTGAAAAAATTTTGAGATTATTTTTCTTTGACTTTATCGCCGTGTTTCATGTAGGCTTGTAGAATTTCTCTTAGATTTAATCTTGCGCGGCAGAGCAAGGATTTTAGGGCTTGTGGGGACATATCCATTATTTTTGAGATTTCTATGTAGCTCATACCTTCGAATTTGTGCAACAGTAGAGCCATTCGTTGTCGGTCGCCTAATGTGTTGATGGCGAGTTGTACCATTTGCCGTAATTCCATTTTTTCGAGTCGTCTGATTGGTATTGTTCCGCTGCTGGCGACAATTGTTTCGGCGGCAAAAAGTAACGCATCGCTTTTCGACGCGTCGTTGCAAGCTATGCCGAGTTGTACTTCCGGTTTCCGAATTTTTGCTCTGATCGCATTTAGCGCAACGTTATTTGCAATCGTGAATAACCATGTAGAAAATTTCGCGTCCGGCTGATAATTTTTCCTTGCCCTAAAAACTCGCAAAAAAACATCTTGCGTTAAATCTTCCGCAATATTCCAATCATTCACCGCATGACGCAACAAAGAAAGTATTCGTCCTTGATAGCGTGAAACTAGTTGTTCGAATGCGTTTGCGTCGTCTTGTTGTACGGCGAGCATTAGCCGGACATCGGGATCGTGCAAATTCGCGTTCGATTCGGAAACGGATTCGGAGATCATTCTTTAACGTCCTTTTCGCGGTTTTTGGCAAGTTCGTTTGCGTCATCTTCAAAGCGTTTTGTCAATTTTTGAATTTCTTCTTTAACTTCGTTGCAAACATCTTCGGAAAATATTTTATCTTTTTCGGACTGGTCGGCGGTTTTATTTCCGTCGCGTCTAACGTTTCGGATAGCGATTTTAGTTTCTTCGCAATGTTTCCAGATTTGTGTTACCATTTTTTGTCGGACTTCGGTTGACAGCGGCGGAATGCTGAGGCGGACAACACGCCCGTCATTATTTGGCGCGTAACCGAGATCGGATGCGATAATCGCTTTTTCTATCGCCTTCAATGTTTCAGGGTCAAAGGGACGTATAACGACAAGATTTGATTCAGGACAAGCTACAGTTGCAAGTTGTTTCAATTGAACGGTTTCGCTGCCGTAAGCTGTAACACGAATCGAATCAACAAGACCCGGATTAGCACGCCCCGTTCTGATTCCCAACAAGTTCTGTTTGAGTTTATTGACCGCTTTTTCCATACGGTCTTCAACATCAAGTAATATTTCGTCCGAGTCCATAATTAAAAATTTTTTTATTTAATTTATTCGATTATACCGAAGCCGGTATGGGCGGTAGGCTTCGCCCTTGAACAACCGTTTCACGTTGTTGCGTTTGCGTATTCAGATACGGGAATTTCAAAACAGCTTGAGCATATACCGGCAATGTAACCACACGCCCCAAGAGACCGAAAGTATAACACAGCTCACACCCCTAATCAATACACCAATAACCAGTACAAAAATTCCTTTTTTTTAAAACAGGACAACAGGATTGTCAGGATATAAAAAAATCCTGTCTATCCTGTAAATTCTGTCAAAAAAATAAAAACTGAATTTCACAGTGCGATGAGTATAAATTCTGCTTTGTCCCTTCTGTCCCTTAAATTTTAGTAACTCATGTTACGCATCGGTGATAACCAGACGTATTTTCCCCGTCCCGTTAGGGACGAAATGTCGGTAGAAAATATGGTAAAAACATATTTCGTGTCCCGTAGGGACACAATGTGATTAAAACTAAACCGTTTGAAATGTCCTCACATTCCGTCCCTAACGGGATGCGAACAATGTTTTACCTTTTTTCTATCAATCGACTGAATAACCACCATCATTTCCGTATCGTGCATAACATGAGCTAGTAATCACAATTATTCGGTGTTCTTGGGAAGGGCAACACATCTCTGATGTTACCGATTCCAGTTATGAACATTAACGCACGCTCAAGACCAAGACCAAATCCGCTGTGTGGTACACTTCCGTAACGTCGTAAATCAACATACCAATTGTACGTTTTGATGTCTAAATTTTGCTCGCGCAGCCGTTCCTCAAGATGTTCAAGCCGATACTCGCGTTCACTGCCGCCTATGATTTCGCCGACTCGCGGTACAAGAATATCCATTGCCCGAACCGTTCGACCGTCTTCATTCAACCGCATATAAAACGGTTTAATTGTTCGCGGATAATCGTACAAAATAACCGGACTCTTAAAGTGTTCCTCCGTCAAATATCGCTCATGTTCGCTTTGCAAATCAATACCCCACCCAACTTTGTAATCAAATTTCTTATCGCTCTTTTCCAAAATTGAAATCGCGTCCGTGTAGGACAAACGCACAAATTGACTCGAAATTACGCCGTTAAGCGTGTCAATCAACGTTGAATCAGTACGGTTAAAAAATTCAATATCATCACGCCGTTCCAAAAGTACATCAGAAATCAAACGCTTCAAATACCGCTCAGCCCAATCCATGTTCTCCGACAATTCACAAAACGCTATCTCCGGCTCAATCATCCAAAACTCCGCAGCATGTCGCGACGTGTTGGAATTTTCCGCACGAAATGTAGGTCCAAACGTGTAAACCTTGCCCATCCCAATACAATACGCCTCCGCATTTAGTTGACCGCTCACTGTTAGGTAGGATGGTTTGCCAAAAAAATCTTTGGAATAATCGATCTTGCCTTCGTTATCGCGCGGCGGATTGTCGGTGTCAAGCGACGTAACTCGAAACATTTGACCGGCACCTTCGCAATCGCTCGCCGTAATAATTGGCGTGTGAACATAGACAAAACCGCTTTCTTGAAAAAAACGATGCGTCGAATAACTCACCGTGTTCCGAATCCTCGCAACCGCACCAAACGTGTTAGTACGAACCCGAAGATGCGCAATCGAACGCAAAAACTCAAGCGAATGCCCCTTCTTTTGCAATGGATAAGTCGCAGCGTCAGATTCGCCAATCAATTCAATTTTCGCCGCTTCTATTTCAGTTGCTTGACCTTGTGCCGGCGATTTTTTGACCAGCCCCTCAACCAAAATCGAACTTCCGGCGGTAATCGATTTGATTGTCGTTTCATAATTGGGCAAAGATTGCGCAACGATAATTTGTATATTGCCAAGAGAAGTACCGTCGTTAAGCTCAACAAAACTGAAACCGCCCTTAGAATCACGCCGCGTGCGAACCCAACCGCGTAATTGCACAACACGATCAATAAAATCAACTCCACGCGCCTCACTAACCGTAACTTTTGAAATCATAATTTAAAAGTTTATTGCCAACAAAAAATAAAAACAAAAAATATTCCACAAACAACACCAAAAATTCTTGAGGAACTTTAAACCATGAGCAGTATAACCACTGACTCAAAACTCGTCAACGGTTTACTTTTTTAAAAAAATATAGCACGCAGACGACGCGGATTGTTAGATACATTCGCAAGATCAGAAAATGAAATCCGATCCGCGCATTTCTCTAAAAAATCTGCGTCATCTGCGTGCTAATATTTTTTATGGCTAAGGTTCGGGGTTAGGAGTATTTGGGGTGATTTCGGGGATTTTGCTTTCTGCGTTTGGTATTTGGACGGGTTTGAATGGTTCGGATTTGATTGTGAAATCATAGCGGTAAAACTCGAATACTAACAAAATTGCCCCAATCGCAATCATCATCAAACCAACTCCAAGCATTGCCTTGAATACGTCGTTGCGTTCTTTCATTTCGCGTTTATCATCTTTTGTGCCTCTGCTTGCAAACATCCACGCCGGAACCAAAAGCCCGCAAATTCCAAATAAATTCAATAACACAACATACAAAATCATCGAAAGAGAACTAATCCCAACAGGATGCCAAATCGTCGCTTGCAAATTCATAAAAATTAATAACAACAATAAAATCGAAAAAACAACAACACAAATATAGCCCTCAACCCCAATCGGTTTGCTGCCCGCAATCGCCGATAACCAACCCTTAATTACGCTGTTGCCCTTTTCTCTTTTCGTCTTCTTTTTAAGGTCTATTTTTTTTGGTTCTTCTTTTTCTTTTTTGGACAAATCAATTGTTTCGGGCGTTTCGGCTGGTATTTCAAATCCGCCTAAATCTGGATTGTCCGGCGAACCCGATTCGAATTCAAATCCTTCGCCAACCGCACCGGAATTTTCTTGAGTTTCGCCGATGTTGGAATCAATATCTTGATCTTGTGAAAAAGGCTCGGAGGTAAAAACATTTTCCGCATCAAATAACGCTTCAATTTCTTGCTCTTGATCCTGCGGCAATTTTTCAGTTTGAGTGTCTTGTGAAAAAAAGTCGGCTAAAAAATTGTCGTCCAGTTCGGCAGGTTTGTCGTCGTTTAGCAGCGATTCCAAATCTTGATCTTGCTCTTGATTTTGTTCCGCAATTTGTTCGTCGGGCAAATTTGCAATCTCGTCCAAACCAAGATCGTCAAAATTTATTTCATTGTCAAAAGCGAATTCAGCGTCGTTATTTTGCGCAACAGAATTATTATCCGTGTTATTGTTGCCGTCAGATTCGGCGTTAGAGGTTGGCAAATCACCTATTTCATCGTTATCAAAAAACGGGTCGAAATCTAATCCTTGAGGTTCGGTTGTACCGTTTTGGTTTAGGTCGTCAATATTTTTATTTTGCGATGTATTATTGTCTTCGGACACGGAAGTTCTCCTTCAACATGAAAATATACCGAAGCCTGAATAAATATCAGCTTCGACCTTGAACAACCGCTTCACGTTGTTGCGATTGCGTGTTCAGTTTTGGGAATCTTTAAACAGCAAGCAGCTTGAGTATAAAAAAACCAAAACAGGTTCGGTTATTATCGGCAATTTTCATTAAAAATTTTCAGTATTTTGTCGGAAAAATTATGGAATTTTTGAACCGCTAAAATCACGAAAATGCACTACACGGTATACCGATGCCGGCATGGGCGGTAGGCTTCGCCCTTGAACAACCGCTTCACGTTGTTGCGCTTGCGTACAGCTTATGCGGAATTTTAAAACAGCTTGAGTATAAAAAAATAGAGGTTGATTTGAAATGTCAGGGAGTTTTCAAAATTTCCCCTAAAACCTCGCATAAGGCGAGATGTGCATATTTCGCAAAAAAATAAAAATTTTCTTGTGGCAGTTGTATTATTTTCAAAAACGTGATACCATGCGTGCTGTTGAAGTTAGCGGTCGAAATAGCCCCTACCGTTTTTTCACGCTTGATTTCAACCAAGTACGTTTCAGGTTTGCCGTGACTATATCGAAAAACTGTTTCGTATCTTCGCAGCCTTATTTTTTTCGTACAACGTGTATGAATTGCCTGAAGTGTACTTTAATCTGAACTTTTGCAAAATGGCATTTTACACTATAAATCAAAGGAGTTGAAGCATCAAAAAACGCCAAATTTTATTGTATTATCGTATCATATATTATTTTTCAAAAATTGATGTGCTGGA
>JAIRYX010000054.1 GCA_031267635.1 Planctomycetaceae bacterium | reverse complement strand
CAAAAGAAGCGGATGGGCGATGAGACATTACGAACGATAGGCGGACAACGTGCAAGATTTTGGATCGGAATGCGAAACCTCGCCGCCAACATGAGACGGGCAATGTGTCTACTCAAGTGATATTCAAGGAGATACTGCGCAAAATTCCAAATAATTCAGCATAAAATCAATGCTGAATGCAAAATTCTAAACGAATTTCGCGAAAATTAAAACAAAAATACCCCCCCAAAAATAAAATTCGTAAATTAATACGGTTTTTAGAAACTCTCTGTAGTGTAAAAAAGTGGGACAAAAAAGATTGCGAGGAATGTTCGGTCAGCGTGTTGGCTTGGTAATTGGCTACAAAACGAAAGACAAGATGGGGCAATAATAGTGGATAGCGCCGCAAGCGGATTTCCTCTTGCAGTGAACTATTGATGGGAACTTCTAAAAACCTCTCCCAAATATTCGTAAACCCTTATTTGTCAACGGTCACGTTTGTTGAAAATCAGGTTTTTAGAAGTTCCCTGATGTTATTGGTATTAGAAAAAAGACATCAGGACAATGTTTTTGTCCCGATGTCCCTATGTCATTCAAGTCTCTTTGCTCCCAAAAGCCCCTGAAAAATTATCAGTCCCTTGAAAATTATCAGTCCCTTGAAAATTATATTTCCGCAGGAACGTAATCAAGTTGCGTATCTTTTTCCTGCGCGTCTTTTAATTCTTTTGCTTTCACTTGTTCCGCAAGTCCGGCAGCTTCTTCCGTGATTTTTTGTGCCGCTTCCAGCAACCCCGACTCAAAATACGGACGTACCGGTTGTCCCAATTGTTTCACGGTTTTAGAACCCAATTCGTTCCAACTCATTTCATTATTAAGATTCCATGTCGCCGCTTGCGCGACTTTCTGATCGACGTAACCGTCGCCGAGCATTTGGCAAAGCACGTGAACTTCTTTTTTCTGCGTGACTGAATCAATCGGACGGATTTCATAATGAATTTTCTCATTCGGGTCTTTTTTCCCGTGTTCCAGACAGACGGTACGAAGTTTTTGCGAGACTGTTTTTTCCGGCGGAATGTTGTAACTACGTCCGTAACCGCCACCGCCATAGCCACTGCTACCACCGTAGCCGCCGCTACCACCATAGCCACCGCTACCACCGTAGCCGCCACTACCGCCGTAACCGCCGCCCATAGATTGACTTCCGCCGCCATAGCCGCCACCACCGCCATAGCCGCCGCTACCACCGTAACCGCCGCCGCCATAGCCACCGCTACCACCGTAGCCGCCGCCACCATAATTTCCACCGCCGTAACCGCCACCATATTGCGGCAACACCGGCACGAGAGCAAACGAATTAGGAAGATCAACCTTCAACGGTTCTTTGGATTTGTTGGTGACCGATACTTTTGCGACTTCAGAATTGTAAGCCGTGACTTTCACTTTGACGAGACCCTCGTCAATCGCGTTAAATAATTTTACTGTTTTTGCCGGAATTTGTTCGGCTTCATTCGCTTTCTCTTTCGATTTACTGGTCGCCGCATGCGCCGCGTTGCAAACAACGCCAAAACAAAGCACGGCAACCCCAAAGGTTCTGAAACGTACTGACATGTGATCAATCTCCCCGAAAAATATTCGTTTTTGAATTTTTTTGACACGCAAATTGTGTTGTACTTAAAAACAACGCTTTTCCTTTATCATAATCATCAATCCCCGCTCTGTCTATCAGAAAAAACCGAGGAAATGGGAAATATTAAAAAATAACGGAAAGACAATATTTTTATTATATTGTAAGTTAATAACTCATGTTACGTACGCTAATGAAAAATCCGCCAAAGCATTGTTTCGTTGATTTTTTTTACGCCTAAGCGTAATGCGGAGGTGTTATTCTGCACTCCCTAAATAACCATGACTTCGGACTGAATTGAGATACTACGTAACAAAAGTCCCTAATGTCTTTTTGAAATTCTCTCATTTTCACTGAAATGAGAGGGGATAGCTGATTTTTTTCCGTCATGCTATAATAAAATAGATAACTTTTAAAGGCTCATTTTGCTGTTACTAATACGGAAGCGACTTCCTTGAATTTTTGGATGAACGAATATGATTTATCTTGACAATAACGCGACAACTGCGGTTGCTCCTGAAGTTCGGGAAGCGATGCAGCCGTATTTTGAAGATTTGTATTATAATCCGAGTTCGGCGTATTTGATTGCGACGGAAATTGCCCGAAAAATCGAAAAGGCACGCGGAGTTATCGCGCGGCATTTTGGGGCGGCAATTCCTGGCGAAATTCTTTTCACGTCGTGCGCGACGGAAAGTAATAATCATGTTTTTGCCGGAATAACGAAAGCCAATCCGAACCGACGGCACATCATCACAACAGCCGTGGAACACCCCGCCGTGTTGGAAGTTTGCAAAGATTTGGAACGAAGCGGTTATGAAATCACTTACTTGAGCGTGGATCGTTCCGGTCAGTTAAATTTGCGGGAATACGTTCAGGCGTTGCGGTCAGATACGTTGCTGGTTTCTGTGATGCACGCCAATAATGAAAGCGGCGTCATTTTTCCGATAGAGCGGCTCGCACGAATCGTTAAAGAAACTGATCCGAACATTTTATTTCATACCGACGCGACACAATCGGCGACAAAACTCTCTATCAATCTTTCCGGCGAGATGCGAAATGTGGATTTGTTATCGTTTTCCGGTCATAAATTCCACACCCCGAAAGGAGTCGGCGGACTTTATATTCGTCGCGGAACGCCGTGTCGCACGTTTTTAATCGGTGGACATCAGGAAAGCGAACGGCGCGGCGGAACGGAGAACGTACCGTATCTTATCGGTATGGCACGCGCGGTGGAACTTGCCGAAAAAACGCACGACGCCGATATGGCAAACATGCGGCGTTTGCGGGACAAACTACAAAACGGAATTTTGCGAAAAATCCCTTATGTGGAAGTCAACGGCGGCGGCGCGGAACGAATGCCGAACACGTTGAATATCGCATGCCATTATGTCGAAGGCGAAGGGATTTTGTTTCGGCTCAGCGACGCGGAAATTTGTGCGTCAAGCGGTTCGGCATGTACGTCGGGTTCGCTGGAACCGTCACATGTTTTAACCGCAATGCAAATACCTTTTACCGCTGTCCATGGTTCGGTACGTTTCAGTTTGAGCCGTTACACCACCGACGCGGAAATTGACAAAACGCTGGAAGTTTTTCCGGAAATTATCGCCAAATTACGCCGTCTTTCGCCCTATTGGGATCAAACGACAAACGCTCCACGAACGGACGTTGTGATTCAAAAAGGGACAATTGGAACTCATGGGACTTGAGGAACAATTGGGACATTGAGAACTTCGGCTTTTGAGAAATTGGAATATCTGTCCCCAAAATCCTTCTTTTACTAATAAACTCCACAAAACCATAAAAACTATGACAAAAGAAGAAACACAAAATATCAGCGGCGGTGCGGCGTTGGAAGCTGCACGGCGGGAAAAATTGCGAAAAATCGAAGAGCTGGGGATTGACCCTTGGGGGAAACGGTTCGACGGAAAAGCGTCGATCACGGAGGTTCGTCAGCGGGAATCGGAAATTCAACTTCTTGCTCCGCCTGCAGATTCCGAAAGACAAGATCATATTCAACAAGGGCCGCAAATCCGCACTGCCGGACGAATTATTCTACACCGCAAAAAAGGAAAATTGATGTTTCTCGATTTGTGGGACTGGACGGGACGGATTCAAATTTTAATCGGAATGAGTCAAGTCGGTGACAAAAATTGGGAATTGGCTCAAAACCTCGATCTCGGCGATCTAATTGGCGTGGACGGCGAATTGCGGCGCACGAAAACCGGCGAACTTTCGATTTTTGTTTCCGACGTTCATTTTCTTTGCAAAACGTTGGAACCGCCGCCGGCAAAATTTCACGGAATCAATGACCCGGAATTGCGGTCGCGGATGCGGTATGTGGATTTGGTTTACACCGAAGGCGTTTTGGAACGTTTTCTCAAACGAACAAAAATTTTGCAATCGGTACGCGAAACGCTTTCTGATGAAGGTTTTGTCGAAGTGGAAGGACCGACGTTACACGCTATTGCGGGCGGCGCGGCGGCGCGGCCGTTTTTGACGCATCATAACGCACTCGACATTCCGCTTTATCTGCGAATCGCGCTCGAATTGCATCTCAAACGGCTACTGGTCGGCGGTATGGAGCGGGTGTTTGAAATTGGACGAGTTTACCGCAACGAAGGAATTGACCAAACGCACAATCCCGAATTTACGTTGATGGAATTATATCAGGCGTACGGCAATTACGAGTCAATGATGGATTTGACCGAAAAGATTATCGTGAACGCACTCAAAGCGACCGAGCAGGAATTTGTGATTTCTTGGGCGGGAAAAGAATTTGATTTTACGCCGCCGTTTGCGCGGCGGACTTATGCCGAACTCTTGACGGAACAGCTCGGCGTTGATTCGTCGGACGATGCGGCGGTCATTGCTTACGCCAAAACTATCGGTCTGGATACGGCGGGAAAGCATCCCGACGTCGTGCGGAATGAAATTTTCGAGGAAAAAGTCGAAGATACGCTAATTGGGCCCGTTTTTGTGATGGATTATCCGGCGAGCATTTGTCCGTTGACCAAGCGAAAACGCGGAAATCCGAACATTGCCGAGCGGTTTGAATTGTTCATCAACGGCACGGAATTTGCCAACGCCTACACCGAATTGAACAACCCGGATTTGCAGGAAGAACTTTTCACAAAACAACTTGCGGGACAAGCGGAAGAAGATTCGATGGCGAAAATGGATCACGATTTTATTCGAGCGCTACGTCACGGAATGCCTCCTGCGGGCGGTTTGGGAATCGGCGTTGACCGACTTGTCATGCTACTGACCAACACCACGTCTATCCGCGAAGTGATACTCTTTCCCTTGCTGAGACCGGAAAGCACGGAAAAATAAAATTTTGGTAATTATTCAATTGCCCAAGCCAAATCACTCCGCACCGGTCAACACGGGGTAGTTACGATTTTTTAGAGTGACCGTTAGTTTTACCGGAAAATATTATTATTGTCGCCCTTATTTATAAAATTCCCTTAGTAGCCCGAATTGCCCCACTATTCGCCCTTATTCCCTTATTTTTCGTTCGAGTTTTTTGGGTAACAATCCATAATCTAAAAAATAGGGCATAAGGGCGAGTTTTGGGGCTTTGTTGGCTACTAAGGGAGACTTTATAAATAAGGGCGGCAATAGTAAATCTGCGATTGGGTAACTCTACAGCTACCCAATCGCAGATTTATGGGCTTTGAACGACTGAATAATTACAAATTTGTTTTATATTTTTTAGAGGTTTTCTACAAAGAGATTTTTTAATTGCTTCTTAATTTCGTTCGTATCGCCAATAATGATTTTAGAAATTTGATCCTGAAAATCTACCACAATTTGCACTGTCATCAGAACGCCAAGTGCGCAAACTGCCTCTTGAATCACTTGTTCTAGGTCGGCAAGAAGTTTTTTACGATTTTTTTGTGCATCGGCAAATAAAAACCGTTTTTGCGTTTCAATATCAGTAAATCGCGGATACAAAACACCTTGCATACCAAAATATCCCATTCCGGGAACAGCTTCATATCGTTCAAGCGGAATCACAACGTCCGCGTCAACAAGTGTGCGATTGAATTTGATCGGCGAATCATCTTTTGCCACTGCTAACATTGCTAAATGCGCGGGATTCGCGGAATTATGCTCGGCAAAAACAATATCATGATGATATTTATGTGGAATTGCTTGACGAATGTTTTTTTCGTACTGTTTTAATTCCTGTTCGGGTAACAAAATCGTTATATCGGTGGGCGATAACCTGTCGGCAATAATTTCTGAAACAAAATCTGCCAGCAAATTGGGACGGCGAACGACAAACGAATCAGGCACGATTGCCACTTTATCACCCAAATAGACAATTTGCGAGATTTGAGGAAAATTGACCGGTGTTTCAAATGCAGTATGAATCATTTGTTTCATAAATCAAATCCGAGCTTCAAGAAAGAAAAAACGCAAG
This sequence comes from Planctomycetaceae bacterium, assembly GCA_031267635.1. Classification (GTDB taxonomy): domain Bacteria; phylum Planctomycetota; class Planctomycetia; order Pirellulales; family Thermoguttaceae; genus WRMR01. Next base: position 628 of record JAIRYX010000054.1, on the reverse strand, counting down.
TAGCAGAAATCGACTACTTACGTTTATACTTTCCACAGTAAACAATTGCCGTTTATTCGTTGAGGATACCTAATATCCAATGGAATTTAATAGACGAAATAAAAGTGCAAGTTCTTACCGTGAAAAATATAGACTAAAATACTACGTCTTTAAACATAAATGAAACTTTACGGCAAAGCGTCAAATTCCGCATCGCTAAAAAATTGAAGTATAGTATAATCCCAAGCAGTTCGATTATCTTTCTTGATTACCAATTTTGAACCATCTAATTTGGCAATGGCTGAACTATTACCGTTGACAGGATGATCTTTAGCAGAGTTGTTTTCAAATTTGGCGTCTTCTATGGTTATGATTGTTGAAGCGGAAGCTTCGTCAATGTAGAGACCGCCACCGTAATTTGTAGCAATATTTTGAGCAAACGTTGTATCAGTAATCTCCAACTTTGTACCATTATGTTCCGCTAAAATTGCACCGCCATAAACAGCGTCATTGGTGCTGAATATTGAATCCGAAGCTTTTAATTGACTTCCTGAACGAATATAAATTGCACCACCACCATAATAAGATGTATTCTTGTTAAATTCAACGCCTGTTATGGTCAAATTTGCCTTATTATCTACAAAAATTG
>JAIRYX010000032.1 GCA_031267635.1 Planctomycetaceae bacterium | reverse complement strand
CGCTTCGCAATTTTGTTTGCCCCAGTTGGTGATATTGAGGATTGTCGTTTTAATAATTTTTTGACCTTCACGGCGGGATTGACGCAAAAAATAGTATGGGTGAACGATACCTTTTTTATCGATACGGATAGACTTTTCAACGTACATCGGATTTTCTGTTATGGAAAAATAGGTTCGCCTTGTTCGGGTAAGAATTTTCAGAGGGGAACACCCCAATCCGAAACAAATCAAACCATTGCAACAAGATAATATAACTCACCGGGTACTTAAAACAATAGAAAAATAGAAAAGTTCCGAAAATACAGAATAAAATAAAAAATATTTCATATTTACTGGGTACGCTTTTCGCGAAAACCCTGTATTTCAAGTACAAAACGAAAAATCTATCTGCATAAAAGGGAACTTCCGTTAGAACACGCTGTTATTTGAACATAAAACAAAATTTCAAAATTACCTACATATTTCAAAAAACATATTCTTTTTGACGCAAAAAGAATTTTTTCCTTTAGGGAACACTCGTTTTTTTGCAGTTATCGATTATAATGAAATGGATACTTTATGAATTGCCGTATTGCTTTAAGGAAGATATGATCATGGTAGCGCTATATTTTGATTGGAACTAAAATTGTGAGCTACTTTTCCAAGGGGTAAATTGTATACTTGTTTTTACTTAACTGATTGTGGGGACGATACTTATGGGATTATTACTTCTTCGGTGTTTTTACATTTTGATTGTCGGCGGAATTGGAATTTTTGCGATCAAATCCGGCGACATTGGTCAAGGAAGCGGTTTTCTTGACTACGGTTTGTTTTTTACAATTCTTTTTGTTTCCGTTTTGATTATTGCTGCGGATATTATTATTCCGCGCAAACGTGTTGATTGGTTATCAGCGATCTATTTCGGGACATTGATCGGTTTACTTTTGACTTGGGCGTTGGGATTTGTTCTCCAAACAGTAATTACTCCGCTTATGGGAATGAATGAACCGCCGCAAATGATAACACTCATTTTGGCTGTGAATTTATGTTACATTTGTATTAGCTTTCTCGTTCAAACAGGCAATGATTTCCGTTTTATTATTCCTTATGTTGAATTTCAGAAAAGCGTTAAGGGCAATAAACCTTACGTGCTTGACACCAGTGTTTTAATCGACGGGCGAATTGCCGATGTACTGGAAACGTCGATTATTGATAATCGTTTGATAGTTCCTACGTTTGTTCTAACAGAAATGCAATACGTCGCGGATAGCGCAGACAAAGGACGTAGAACACGCGGACGTCGCGGCTTGGATATTCTGAGTCGATTACAAAATATGAATGAAATTGACGTTCAGATTGACGATACTGTCTTGCCGGAAATGAAAGGACAGCCAGTTGATTTGAAACTTCTTACACTTGCCAAACATTTGGGTGGAAAAGTCGTAACCAACGATTATAATTTGAACAAAGTCGCTAAAGTACAAGGAGTTCCGGTTATCAATCTGAACGATTTGGCAGGAGCGATGAAACCAATTTATCTGCCGGGAGAACATTTGGAAGTTGATGTTGTCAAAGTTGGAGAAGAATTTGGACAAGGAATCGGCTACCTCGAAGATGGTACAATGGTTGTCATTGATGGCGGCAGAAATCATATTGCGGAACGCGCATGTGTCACTGTCACAAGTGTTCTACAGAATAGTGCAGGAAGAATGGTTTTTGGTCGATATGAATACAGTACAAAACGGCTCGGCGGAACGTCGGTTTCGCTTGATGATATACGTAATGAATCCTACGCAAGATAAAATCTTTAATTTAGCCGCGAATACACGATTAAATCATTTTGAATAATTTTCGTGTTTTCAATGCAAAAAATAAAAATAATTTTCGGACATTGTTACTGTGGTTCAAATTCAAGATCGTCAATTTGCAAAACTGCTGGAGCAGGACAAACGATTCAAACGGGAAGCGTATGATTTCGTGTTTGAATCGCTTGATTATGCGCAAAATCGCTTGCATTTGGGGCAAGAATGTCTCAATGAGCCAACTTCTGATTTGGAAGGTTTTGACATTGATGAAGAGGAAAATCTCCATTTTCAAGATGACGAAGGTTCAATAGGAAAACACATTACCGGTCAGGATTTGTCGGAAGCGGCGAGAATGTATGCCACTGAAATGTATGGTTTTATGGCGAAAGTCGTTCTGAATAATTTTGGAATTCATTCTACCGGTGATTTTGGCGAAATTGTTTATAATCTGATAAAAATTGGACGCATGAGAAAAACAGCGCAAGATTGCCGCGAAGATTTCGATGATGTTTATGATTTTGAAACTGCGTTTGACTCCGATTATATTATTACACCGCGAAAAAAATAACTCATGCCGTCTTCTTTTACTGAAAGCCAAAATCCTCAAAATCTTGCATTTTTTTCATTTTCTCCAAAACACTTTGTTTTGGGAATCACTGGAGCAAGCGGGGCAGTTTATGCAATCCGCGTCATTGAGAGGATTTTATCGCAAGGACATCATTTGCATTGTGTTGTCAGCGCAACAGCCGAAAAAGTGATGGCGCACGAATTAGGGATGGCGGATGAAAATTTATTTTTCGTTTGTAAATTTTTTCAAACAGAAACATATCAACGTATTTTCATTGAGTATGAAAATCAATCCGGTAAAAATTTTTCATCGAAAAATTTTTTGACGGAAATTCAAAACCGATGGAAAAACCAAGTGACGGTTTACGCTTGTGATGATTTTTTTGCCGCAATTGCAAGCGGTTCGTTTGCGACCGACGGAATGATTATCGTCCCGTGTTCCACTGGTACGCTCGCCGCGATTACGAACGGCGTATCGCAAAATTTGATTCACCGTGCGGCGGAAGTACATCTCAAGGAACGGCGTAAATTGATTCTTGTAACGCGCGAGATGCCGTTATCATTGATCCAAATCTCAAATATGGAGAAAATGGCGAAATCAGGCGGAATAATATTGCCTGCCTCACCGTCGTTTTATCATCAGCCGAAATCGCTAGCAGAACTCATTGATACAGTCGTTGACCGTATTTTAATACAACTCGGTATCCCGCGCCCCGACGCTCCGGTTTGGAATGTCGAATGACGTTGAATGAAAAGAATACAAAAAGAAATACGAAAAATTTTATTCTTCACCGGATAATGCAGATAAATTCTAAATCTATCCGCAGATAAAAACTAATTTTCCTCAAAGGATTTTGATATGACAACTACCAATAATAATGAAAAACAGCTCATTCGCGTTGGGCATAGCCCGGATTCCGACGACGCTTTTATGTTTCATGCGCTGACCAACGGAAAAGTCGATACCGGTCGTTATATTTTTACGCATAAACTTGTGGACATTGAAACGCTCAACCGGCAAGCGTTTCACGGCGAATTGGAACTTACCGCCGTCAGCGCACATGCTTATGCTTATTTGAACGATGTTTACGCTCTTTGTTCGTGCGGAGCAAGTATGGGCGACAAATACGGTCCGATAGTGATCGCCAAACAAAAATTTACGCTTCCCGAACTGAAAACCCAATGTATCGCCATACCGGGACTGCTGACGACCGCGTTTTTGACGCTGAAACTTTGTCTCGGCAACGAAATTCGTTATGAAGTTGTGCCGTTTGACCACATTTTCGACGCTGTGAAACGCGGCGAATACAACGGCGTTCCGATTGATGCGGGATTGATTATTCACGAAGGACAAATCACTTATAAAAAAGAAGGATTTGAATTGATTGTCGATCTCGGCGTTTGGTGGAATGAAGAAACCGGCTTGCCTCTTCCGCTAGGAGCTAACGCGATTCGCAAAGATCTGAATTTTCCCGCGCTGACCGATGTAACGCGGTTGCTCAAGGCAAGTATCGAATATGGTTTGCGGCATCGTAACGAGGCGCTTGATTACGCTTTGAAATATGGTCGCGGACTGGCACGAAACGACGCAGATACGTTTGTCGGAATGTATGTCAACGATTGGACGCTTGATTTCGGAACAATAGGACGCAAAGCGGTCGAGGAACTTCTCAAACGCGCTTACGAAATCGGAGCCGTTCCTAAACGTGTTGTACCGGAGTTTATTTGAATTTGTCCGTTTCTCAAATGCTCCTGTTTATTTCGCCTTTTGGGGAGGTTGGTTTGAAGTTGCGATGGGTAGTACAAAGTCACGCAATTACCCTTTCATTAAAAGGAGAAAAACGATTAAACTACGTCATGTTTTGGGGCATTTTTTCAGCAAGTGAGGTCAATGATGGCAAGGAAGCAAGCGGCGATCATTGAGTGGTCTGGGGAAGACCGTGGGATTTTGGAAAAAATAGTTCGGTCACGGACATTGGGACATATGCCTCCACGACCGTGCCCGGATCGTGCTTGCGGTGTCGGAAGGACTGAATAATTGTCAGATCGTTCGCGATTTCGAGGGCGAAATCAATCGCGTCGCAAAGGCATGCAAGCCGCCGGAAAAATACGGCTATCCGCACACATTGGTCGGACCGGCTTTGGGCGGAAGCGATCGTGAAACAAGGCGTCGTCGAGAGCATCTCCCACAATTGGATATGTGGCTTTTTCTGATTATTTCGTTTGTTGGGAACAATATTTGAACCCGTAATAGAAACCTATGGCGTCAGTTGCCCAAGCCAAATAAAGCCGCACTGGGCAGCTGAATAGTTACTGTTTCACCGGAAAATATAACTATTGCAGCCCTTATTTATAAAATTCCCTTATTAGCCCAAATCGCACCAATATTCGCCCTTATTCCCTTATTTTTCATTCTTTTTTTGGTAACAATCCATGATCTAAAACATAAGGGCTGTAATAGTAACATTTTCTGGTAAAATTGACTGTAACTACCCAGTTGCCATGCGGATTTATTTGGTTTGAGCGACTGAACAGTTAAAAAACATGTTTTATGCGATGATAGTTGCAAAAGAAACCTTTTGATAAAAATTAAAGAACATCTATAATGACACACACGATCAAAAAGCATGATTGTCTTTGCTTGGGGATTTTGTTCGCCGATGTTGTCTGTCAACCGATTTCGCATTTGCCGACGCCGGGCGAATTAGTACCAACGGAACGGGTGGAATTGAGTTTGGGCGGATGTGCGTCCAATGTTGCCATCAATCTTTCAAGATTCAATTTGTCGGTCGGACTTTCCGGTTGCATCGGCGATGATCCGTTTAGCAATTACATCGCTCAAACCCTGGCGAGCGTGCCGGGCGTAGACATTTCCCGCTTGCGAAGAGTCCCTAATATGGGTCCCGGAACAAGTATGATTATCAATGTGCATGGCGAAGATCGCCGTTTCATCAGTACAAATGGAGCCAATGCGGAATATCATCTTAACGATTTGCCGGAAGAATGGCTCACACCGGAAACGATTATTTACATCGGCGGTTTTTTGATGATGCCGAAACTTGAATTGCCGGAAACAATCGACGTCCTCAAACTTGCCCGCCAGCGCGGATGTCATGTGTTACTGGACGTTGTTCTTTACGGCGACCGATCGTACCGCGACGCGATTATGCCGTTGTTGCCGTACACCGACATATTTCTTCCCAACGATCACGAAGCGGAAAAAATCACCGGGTTGACGAACCCGATTGACCAAGCAAAGTTTTTCCTTGACGCAGGAACTCAAGCGGCAATCATTACGTGCGGCGAAAAAGGAACTTATTATTTTTCACAGCAAGAAAAATTTCATGTCAATGTTTTTCCGACAACTTATCTTGGAGGAACCGGTGCGGGCGATGCATTCAACAGCGGATATATCGCAGCGATGCACGAAAAGCTGATGCCGCGGGAATGCGTTGTTTGGGGAAATGCCCTCGGAGCAAGTTGCGTCCGGCATATCAGCGCGACGCAAAGTGTTTTCAATCGCGATGAACTTCAATATTTTCTCGAAAAACATCCGGTGCGGTGTGAAAATTTATAAAAATTCTCCGATAGTCTTTTAACGAATTTTATTTTGTAAATGGTTATGGAAGAAGTTGAATAAAATTTTTATTGGTAAAGATTTATTCGTGACTAAATAAACACTTAGTAGCTATTCAGTTGCCCAACCCAAATACATCCGCGCGGCAACTGGGCAACTACGGGGAGTTTCTAACAACCTCATTTTCAACAAGTTTTACCGTTGAAAAATAAGGACTTACGAATATTTGGAGGAGGTTTTGGGAAATGCCCTACAGTCAATTTTACCGAAAAACACCACTATTTCAGCCCTTGTTTATAAAATTCCCTTAGTAGCTCCCATTGCCCTCCAACGATGCGCCCTTAATTTCCTATTCTTCGTTTAATTTTTTTGATAAAAATCCATGATCTAAAAAATAAGAACATAAGGGCGAGTTTTGGGGGGCTTTGTTGGCTACTAAGGGAAACTTGATATAATTACAGCTTATCTCTTGTACGGATGTAACGGACCACCGTAAATTGCGCCGTCGCCAAGTTGCTCTTCAATGCGAAGCAGTTGATTGTATTTCGCCATACGGTCGGAGCGGCTGGCGGAACCGGTTTTGATTTGTCCGGTATTGAGAGCGACGGCAAGATCGGCAATTGTCGAATCTTCTGTTTCGCCGCTACGGTGACTCGAAATCGAAGTGTAACCATTGCGTGCCGCAAGTTGAATCGCTTCAATCGTTTCGGTTAGCGAACCAATTTGATTCACTTTGATAAGAATACTGTTCGCGATTTTTTCGTTGATCCCTTTTTGCAGACGTTTTGTGTTTGTCACAAAAAGGTCGTCGCCGACCAGTTGAACCGTTTTTCCAAGTTTATCGGTCAAAAGCCGCCAGCCATCCCAGTCGTCTTCCGCGCAACCGTCTTCAATAGACACAATCGGATATTTCGCAACCCAACTTGCAAGCAAATCGACCATTTCCGCCGATGTAATTTCTTTGCCGTCAATGGTATAGCGTTTTTTGTCCGCATTGTAAAACTCGGTACTGGCGGCGTCCATTGCAATGTAAACCTGTTCGCCGAATTTGTAACCAGCAAGAGCAACCGCTTCTTCAATTGCCTTGAGCGCATCTTCATTGCTTTGCAAGTCAGGAGCGAAACCGCCTTCGTCGCCGACATTTGTTGAGAATCCTTTTTTCTTTAAAACGTTCTTGAGATTATGGAAAATCTCGCAACCGCAACGGATTGCGTCGGTAAACGTATTGAAACCGAGCGGCATAATCATAAATTCTTGCACATCAACCTTATTGTCGGCATGCATACCGCCGTTGATGATATTCATCATCGGGGCGGGCAGCGTTCTGGCGGCGATACCGCCCAGATATTTGTACAGAGGGAGATTGACACAATCAGCGGCGGCGCGGGCAACAGCCAACGAAACGCCGAGAATCGCGTTTGCACCAAGTTTGCCTTTATTCTCCGTTCCGTCAATTTCGTTCATTCGCGCGTCAACGGCGGTTTGGTCGAATGCGTCCATTCCGCAAATTTCGTCGGCAATTTGATCATTTATATTAGCAACAGCTTTCAAAACGCCTTTGCCGAGATATTTTGATTTATCGCCGTCACGAAGCTCCAACGCCTCATGAACTCCGGTACTTGCTCCGCTCGGAACGGCGGCACGCCCAAATGCTTCGCTTGACAAACGAACATCCACCTCAACCGTCGGATTTCCGCGACTGTCAAGAATCTGACGACCTTTAACATCAACAATTGTACTTCCCATTATGATTTCCTTTTTATTGTGAATTGTGCTACGAACAGTGATCGCATCGCCACAGATAAGCAACGCTAATGTCTTGATTTTTAAAATCATTTTTTATTTTCTCATAAATTTCGTTTTTGGCAAGGGGAAGGTCTTTAAACTGACGTGTATCAAAGATTCACACATGAAAAACACGATAGACTTTCCTGCTTATTTCACATTTTGGGAAGGGATTGATTTATAAAATACGGTAACTATTTCAGTTGTCCACCTCAAATAAATCCGGCACGGCAACTGGGTAACTCCCGTCAATTTTGCCAAAAAATATTACGATTGCCGCCCTTGTTTATAAAATCTCCTTAGTAGCCCAAATTGCACCAATATGCGTCCTTATCTCCTAATTTCCTATTCCCTTATTCTTCGTTTAATTTTGGTAACAACCCATCTTCTGAAAAATAAGGGCATAAGGGCGCGTTGGGGGCTTTGTTGGCTACTAAGGAAAACTTGATATACTTCTTGCACTTGAAATTTCGGTTTTCACTGGTGTCGTTATACCGTAAAATCCGGTTTGATCTCCATTCATAAAACCGAAAACTCAAGTGCAAGGAGTATAAGTATACATAGGGCTGGGATGGTAAAGCCGTTTGAGTAACGATGCAGTTGCCCAGTGTGGATTTATTTCCCTTGAGCAACGGACGCCATAGTTTTCTATTGCATGTTCAAATATTGTCCCCAAAAAACGAAATAATCAGCAACATTTATTCCGTCCCCAAAATATAAAATAAGCGAAGTTTTTTATTTTCAATAAAGCAATTTGGGAGTATATCGCAAAGTGTTGTGCTATAAGAAGCCATTTTCACACTGCAATTGACACAAGCATTCTTGTTTCCATCGCAAACTCTCCTTTTTACAACTAGGAACCTGCGTTTTTAGAGACTCTCTTAAAGAATTATAGGATTTGGTATCAAAGTTGCTTCCATTCACTAAAATATCACGAATCGGCGATTTGGGTACTTTGCAAAAAAAGTAAAGTTGCGTTTTAGCATCTTTCTTCAAAAAACATGCAAAAAAGTTGTCATTTACAATCAAACGTGGTTATAATTAAAGGTAATAGACATTCGCAGTTTGTACAAAACGAGTGATATTTTTTCAAAAATTTTGTAATGATTTCAAAAATAACGGATTGTATCGAATCCCCTTTTTTTCGGGAGATCATCAAGTGAGTGACGACCATAATACCGTGCCGCATTTGGTTTTGTTTTACATAAAATATCTAGAAAATAGCGATACAGCAGCTTTTATCAGTAATGTCGCGCGGTTTTATACCATCGGAACGCTTGAACGTCTTACGTTTTCCGAACGCGACGAAGTGCGGCAAAGCGCGGCGTTGGCTATCGGCTTTCTCGCCGACCAAAGCGAGGAAGTTGTCTTTTATCGACTGCTACGCGACAAAGATCGTACCGTGCGAATGCTTGCCGAAAACGGAATCCGCGCACTTTGGACGCGGGCGGGAAGCGATGCGAATCGTCAGATGTTGCGTGCCGCTATGCGTTTGATTTCCGCGAAACAATATGAAGAAGCCGTGAGTAAGACAACCGAGTTAATCGAACATGCCCCGCAATTCGCGGAAGCATGGAATCAACGGGCAATTGCTCATTTTGCTCTCAAACAATATCAGTTTGCTATCGAAGATGGCTGTAAAGCGTTAAATTTGAATCCGTATCATTACGCGGCAGCTTTAGGAATCGGACATGCCTATTTGTTTTTGGGAGATATTACGCGGGCGATTGAATATTTGGAACTCGCTCTTGACATCAATCCCAACTTAGAATCGGTGCGTCAGAACCTTTCCAATCTCGTTCGCCAGATGAAAGAAAAATAAGAATAACTCAAACAGTAAACCAAAACCTCTACTTAAATTCATAAAAACCGTAAAACTCACGAAAAATAAGAGCGTTGTAGGTAACAGAATACGAAAAATTCTTTATGAAATTTGAAGCGTATTCTAGCGGTTAAAAATATTTCGTGGTTTTTGTAGAGCGTAAAAATATTTATGATTCCCGATGAAATGTCCGTTTTGTCACAAAGATAACGATAAAGTAATAGACACGCGATCCGGCGATGATGGAACGGCTGTGCGGCGGCGGAGATTGTGTTGTCATTGCAACAAACGTTTTACAACTTATGAACGAGTCGAAATAACAACGATTCGTGTAGTGAAACGCGATCAAACCCGCGTTCCGTTTGATCCTCAAAAAATCCGTCAGGGAATTGAACGCGCTTGTTGGAAACGTCCTATTAGCGACGGACAACTCAGTGACATCGTTGCAAATATTGTCGGCGATATTGACGCCCGATACGATTCCGAAGTTCCCAGCCGAGAAATCGGGCAACTTGTGATGTCTCAACTGCGAAATATTGATATGGTGGCTTATATTCGTTTTGCGAGCGTTTATCTTGAATTTCAGGAAGCACGCGATTTTGTGAATGAAATTCAACCGATGCTCGGTCTCGACAAATGACTTCTCATCAAAATTCTCTTTCGGCAAGCGCCGTTGATTTTCCAATTCGATTGTTGTTTATGATGGACGTTGTGGATTCCGACCGATGCGGAAGCGAACAACATTTGAAATGGCTACAAGCCAATCTTAATTCTGCGTTATTTGAAAAACATTTTCTCATATTTTCGTTGCTGAATTGTCCGCCGGATAGATTTCCTGTCGTACCGTTGGTGTTGGGGCAAAAATACGGGAACAAAAAATCGTCTTTGCCGAAACGTTTTCAAGCGTTAGTGCGTTTCATTTGTGAAAATGACATTGATTTGATTCATGCGTTTACGCCTTACGACGAATTACTTGCCGCTTGTGCATCGTATTTTGCGAGGAAAAAAATTGGAATTGTTGGTCATCGCCGCAACATTGGTTACGCTTTGACTTGTAAATTACGTATGATGAGCCGTGCGGCACGATGGTTTGGCGGAATACAATACATCGCTAACAGTCAAGCGGCGGCGGACGCGGCGGATGAAAAAGAAAAAATTTCTCGCCAACTTTTCACTATTATCCCGAATCCGATTTCCGAAACTCGCCGGCAGGAGGGTTTTGCAAATCCGATTTTGCGGAAAGAATTTGGCGTTGCAGCCGATGTTTTTCTTATCGGGTGTGTTGCAACGATTCGTTCCATTAAAGGACATGAAACGCTTTTGCACGCGGCGAAAACCGTTTTGCAAAAACATCCGAATACACATTTTTTATGCGTCGGCGAACAACCGGATGCGGACTATTTTGCGATGTTAAAGCGTTTGGCGGAAGCACTCGGTATAACGCAACATCTTACATGGTATGGCAGCGTTGACAATCCGTATCGTTTACTACCGACATTCGATTTGGCGGTATTGCCCAGTTATTCAGAAAGTTTTTCCAATTCGATACTGGAATACGCGGCGAGCGGTTTGCCGATCATCGCGTCCGATGTCGGCGGAATGCGAGAAATTATCAACGACAATCAAACCGGTTGCCTGGTCTCGTCAAAAGAACCGGAACAATTGGCGGAAAAAATTCTCCTCTTATTAAATTCTCCAATTCTTCGCCGTGAACTAAAAACACAAACCAAGCAATTCGCTGAAAAAGAATTTGCGGAAAACAGTGTTTTGCAGAAATATGTGGATTGTTATGCAAAGGTACTTTGTAAAAAAATATAAATGATTCTGCTGACACTTGTTCTTGACTCTATTCCGAAAATGACATCAACGCAATTAGTTTCTGATTATTTCGTTTTTGGAGGGCAATATTTGAAAACGCAATAGAAAACTATGGCATCAATTGCCCAACCCAAATACATTCGCGCGGCAACTGGGCAAGTGCAGGGAACTTCTAACCAA
>JAIRYX010000005.1 GCA_031267635.1 Planctomycetaceae bacterium | reverse complement strand
TTTGAATGTAAGTCTAATGGCAAAAAATGTGATGTAAAAAATAATTAGTCAACAATACTATCTCAAAGACCAATGATAAACGCTCACGGGTTTTGTTTTTTTTGCATCGCGTTGGCGTTCAATGTATTTTTGATCGGGTTCGGATAATTTTGATATTTCCACCGTTGTTCTTGTACCGTTTTCTTTTTCAATAGTTACCGTAGTTTCGTTGGCGGAAATATACTTGGCTTGAACGCTAAACTGCCCGTCACGACTTGTCCACGTTCGCATTACAATCGGTTCTGGTTGGTTCAATAAGGACGACGACGCTTTAATATGTTCGTTCCTTTCTTCTGGAGAAAGTTTTTTGTTCATCATCTTTTCAATCGCGGGAGCGGGCTCCGCGCCTTGATTGAGTTGTTTCGTTTTTTCTTTGACAACATTTTTATCTAACCAGCGTAGGTCTTCCAAGTTTAGGGTGACTTGTTTTCCATTCTCTTGTTCGATTGTTACGGTTTTGCCGTCGGAGGAAATAAATTTGGCTTTTGTTTTGAACAGTCCGTTTATCGTTTCCCAATTGCGAAATTCCGTCATCGGAGGATCTTCTTTTTCCGACTTGCCAATGTTTTTAATATACAATAAATCAAATTCTCTTAGTTCCATAAGTGGAAAACTAATAATATGACCATCTGTTCGTTCAAGGTTAATAAGATCGCCTTCTTGGGATATAAATTTGCCTCTCACCTTAAAAAGACCATCTTTAGACATCCACAATCTTGTTCCATTATCAGGGAATTTACTTTCATTTTCACGAACTTGCCGCAAAATTTCTTCAGAAACTTTTTTGTCGATTTTTTTGTTTTCAAGTAACGATCTTAATTCAGATGAATGATATGGTAATGTCGAATAAGCATCCACTAAATATTCGTTTGTAAAGTCTAATGTACTTCCTTGAAATACTCTAACAATAATTTGCGTATTATTTTTCTCTGCTTGTTTAGACTTGGCAAGCAAGTAATTTTTATAGGCTATACGGGTAGCTTCATCTTCGGCATTGCTAAAATCCTGACCTGACGCGAATGGATATGGGTAAGTAGCGGGTGGAACAAAATCACCAGAAAACAATTGATTTTCTTGATCATCAGGGTTCCAGCTTGAATCATATAATTCCTCGACACTTTGTCTAATATCGAGTAAACGACTAACACGCGATTTTCTTATAGCAGGAATACAGTCATCTAATGTATTATCCTTTTTTATTCTCAAAAAACGAAATGCAGAAGCTTGGTTGACTTTTTCTTGGAGATTAAGCGTTTCTAAATTGACGATTTTTTCCGCAATACGTTCAATCTCGCGATTAATTACATTGACTTCTTCAGTAATGATATGTTTACGATTATCGAGTAGAGAAAGTACGGTTAGCATAATACTGATATAATTCCAGTTATTTTTATTGATGATTTTTTCAAAATCATCAATTTCTTGAAGAACACTAGTAAAATGAGTTTTTTTATCAAATACTTTTTTTGATAGATGCTCATACTGTCTTGCTAATCGTTGTGCATCTTGATTATCACGATCTAATATGTGTGGTTGTTCTTCGCAATATAAAACGAAACCAAAACTGACAAAAAAAGTTATGGCGAGGAAATGCAATAGTATTTTCATGATTTCAGGTTCCTTATGAAAAAGTTATTACTGACAATATTTCGTAGGATACTGGATTCCAAAGACAGACAACCGCATATCAGTATTCAGAGATCAAGGTCGGTCACTTTCTACAAAGCTGGTTGTCTGTGGAACGAATCTTCCCAATTTTTTTTGTTGAATATCAATCGGCAACGATGGAGCAAGATATACTGCAAACGGCTAGAAAATACACTTTCTTTTCTCACTATATAATAAAATGACCTATTCAAACCCGTTTGTATAAACGCTCACTGATTTTTTTTTGCGTCGCGCTGGCGTTCAACGTATTTTTGATCGGATTCGGATAATTTTGATATTTCCACCGTTGTTTTTGTACCGTTTTCTTTTTCAATAGTTACCGTAGTTTCGTCGGCGGAAAGATACTTGGCTTGGACGCTAAACTGCCCGTCGCGACTTGTCCACGTTCGCATTACAATCGGTTCCGGTTGGTTCAATAAAGACGATGACACATCTGTCCAGGGTTTCGGAATATCAAGGTCAATATCCGAAATCACTTCACCTTTGTCGTTCCATTCAATTTGGCGACCGAAGAGACGGTTCTTCACAATCGTTTTATAAGTCGCGGGGTAACCTGTTGGGTGAAATCTGACTTCAATCCCATTGCCATCTATCGAAATTGTCTTTTGAGATGTAAAACTGTTTATTTCTTTTTCACTATGTCTCAACAACAAAATCGAAGAAATATCTCCTTCCGCATAGATTTCAGGATTGTCATCCTTATTCCATGAAATGTAATAACCGCTTATTCCCTCGCCATTTTTTTTATCACAACAAAAAAATACACTTTGTAAGCAGTTGTTCACTATTCGTAACTCTCCTGAAGCGGTTTTTTTATCAAATAATGGAAAGTGACAACATGGAAGAATATCGTCAATACTTTTTGCCAGACAAATGCTTTCGGCTCTTTTCAATACTTCAATAATATCTTGATCTTTAGACGTGTTTGTTCCAATTTTAACGGAATGTTTTTGAAATAGAATTGTCTTGTTCGGTTCAACCGCAATGGACGATAACGGCAATTCTCGTATCCATTCCATATTTTCTTTTGATAGAACATTACCTGATTTATCCCATTCGATTCGAGACATTTTGGTGTCATCAAACCACCCGATTTCTTTATTATAATATTTTACGTGACAGTATTTTGGAGTACCATCATCGAAAAAAACAATTTCCACGTTAGACAATTGGGTAATCTCGCTATACGTAGCAAGAGTTCTCTTAGCAGAATTACTATATTGTAACGTAATCAGGTTTCTATAACCGCCACTTTCTGTTGTATCACCGATAAGGATAGTATACGGGTAGAGAGTATCGTCTTTGTCTTCTTTTTGTTTCTTCGGAGAAGAAACAAAAAGACTGCGATGGATTATGGAAATTGTCATAATCGAGTTTTTCTTTTCTCCGTTAGGAAACAATTTATCATAAGACAGAATGTTGTTTTCTTTGAAAAAGGACTCAAATAAACGAGCTTTTAGTACCAGCGCATTTATGATTTCCAAATCTTTATTACTGACATCCGGCGATACGGATTCCTGTCCTGTTACCCAATCACTACCAGAAGAAAGTAAAAACGGTAAAGTAGAAATAACGAAAACGAAACGAATAAACGCTGTCTTTATTTTGTTATCTGTTTTTATCATTTTAGCAAAAACATTCCTCTCTAAACACCCGTAAATCATTATTTTTTCAATAGTAAAATTATTGAAAATAAGGGTTTTAGAAGTTTCCTCAATTCTTGTTTCCGTCTCAATGGGATACCCCGTGTGCAATAAAACACCTATTTCTGAACAACTTCAATTTATTTTTTGAGAAATCTACGCTAAATTAGGGTATTTGTTATTTACGCATAATCCATAAATTGGTGACTCAAAGTTAAATTAAGGAATGTTATCAATTTGTTCAGCATGATGATATGGATTACAAAACTGTACTAAAGGTATATGTATTGACCATGCAGTATCGCCAACATCGAAAACTCTAACACCGGTTATTCCTTTTCCATCTGGTGCGTTACATTTTGCGAAATTGTTACTGATTACAACACATTGTCCCGTACAATTCCGAGCAAGGGTGTTTAACACATGATATTTTAAATTCTGGTTATTTTTTAATGTTTGTGCTTCTGATAATGCAGAAATAGCGTCATTAACGTTAATCGCAAATGAAGCTGAACTTGTAAAGGAATGCGAATTGTCATCGCAGATTTGTCCCGATTGCGCAATCAATAACCTAATCCTTGCTGGTACTTCAGCATTTGTTTCAGGATCAATACTTGGTTTTGGATAATGTCCTAAACGATCATTGTTACCTGCGTTTGTGCTACCAGTAGTACCATTATCAATAGAAATTTTCCAAAAAGAATGTCCAACATTATTCACACAGACAGGAACATTCATAATATTATGTATTACTTCAGGTTTTTGGGCATAAACAGTGCAGGTTGCGACGACAATTTCAACTTCAATTGTTTCCGAATCGGCAACAGCTTGACTGTCGCTGTTTCGTATGAGGAGAAACACGAAGAGTCACAGTTTGCGTTCCTGTCAGGTCAAGAAAATCAACTTCTACACTCACTGCCGAATCAATTTTAGAATTAATAATTTTTGTTTTTGAATATTGTTCCCCGTTCGGTGGAAAAACATATGTAGCGGGTTCTACTTTTGTTATTTTGGAATCTTCTGGCGACGTAACCAAATAGACCAACGTCATGCTCGGCGGCACTTCTTCAATATGAGTGCCATTATGCGAAAGGCTTACGGTAAAATTGAACGTACCTTTTTCACCTTTTGCCAAAATATTAGGATCGGCTGGCTTCGGTCCTTTCGAAACACGAATAGTATAACCATCTAATGTACTACCTTCACCTGCTAAAGCAGATAATACTAATGTATGGCAACTAACAATCAATAACATTACTTGAAAAATCTTGGAAATTTTCATTTTAGTTTTCTCCCTCCAAAATAAACTTACCAGGTTTGTTTTTTTATATTAGAATCCATATACTGCCGAACCTCATGTTCATCCCAATCAAACTCCTGAAACTTGTTACGCCCTAATTGGGTTCGCCTGTTCCACCAATAAGAATTATATTTCGTTTCTCCGTAATCAACAGAATCAGCCCAATTAAACATTTGTATTGTACTTAGCATTTTTGCCAAGTCAACCCGAATACGTTCTTTATCTTTGAGACTAGAAATTTTAATGTTATCATAAGGCTTGCCATTTTGTGGAGTAATAAAATACCGAGCTATCAATAATAAATTTATCCTAGCATTGCTGTAATACCAAACCGGATTGGAATCCCGCAAGCAAAGTAAACAATCAATCGCATTTGCCCCCCACCATACTGTTTCAGTTGGATTTTCCATTTCTTCCGCCCAGTTGGTCGGTTTACGTGGTGGTGGCCATGGCAAACCCAAAGGGGCAAGCGACTTCATATCTCCCACCGGGTCAAAAAAAATACCGCTAACAATTGTATTTAATGAATAAGATGCATCAAGTCGTATTGTAACATACTCGCCGGGAGCGATATCTACATAAAAGCGTTTGTAAACACCGCCCCAAAAATCACGTATTCGTAACTTTGCCTTATATGGATTTCGAAAAAATTCCCTTTCAGCATCACAATTGGGAGTACCCAGTTTTTCAAACAATTGTTCGGGAATTTTCATCGTTTGAACGGAAACAATGTAGTCTCGAATTCGATTTGCAGAAGAATGACCGTCTTTGTTAAAAAAATAGAGCGACAATAAATACCGTCCTGGTGGAACATGAAATGTTCCATAAACATGTGGTCCATCAAGCGATGTCAAATACGCTTCTTTGTGATCATCTCAGTCAGCTTGTTTTCTTCCTCCTAATTGAAGACATTGTAAAACACGCCTGTCATTCGATTCTAACCAATGAACCCAACGACGCAATTGATCATTTTTTTCTTTATAGTTTCGACCAATCCAAGCTCTTGATTGTAATTCATATAAAAAATAACCACCCTCAAAATTAAGTCCTCCGCCTGCCTGCGCACAAAGTATAGCCGAGTGCCGACCATAACGATCTATCCAGTTGCCTTGCGTTCGCCAGTCGTCGTTTAACGCAACGATTTTCGGCGAATTCTTTTCCGGTTTCTTTTTCTTTAATTCATAGTGCATCGCGCGAATTTCTTCCGCTGTCGGCGGTTTGATCGGACTTGGCAGTTTCGGAAAATTATTTTGCGCGACGGAATATTGCGGCTTAACTTGAGTTGCTGTTTTTTTGACGGGCTTTTGAGCAACCGGATGGAACGGTTTTATCATTTTTACGACTCCGCCGCCGTAAAAACCGATAAGATAATCGCCGTTACTCATCGGCAATAGTTTCGTGATATAATTATCGGGCAACCCCTTTTGTCGTGGATTGTTGAAATCCTGTTTTCCGGTTTTGGGAGCGATGATCATCAAACCGTTTTGCCGCGTGCCGATTCCAATGACGCCGTGTTCGTCTTCCGAAAGACACGTTAAATAATCCTCAATCAACAGTGTTTCCATGATTTCTTGAGAACATTCCTGCCAATCTTTCGGCGCATCGCCGTAAAGTCCGCGAACCTTATTCGCGTAATCCCTGCCGCGCCAGTATTCCAACTTTGACAAACTTGCATTGGCTTTCACAATACCCGCATTGGTTGCAATCCAAATGGTTGGATTTTCGCTATCAGAACCATTTTGCGTCACAAGAATGTCGTTGATCAAATTTGACGGCAACCCCGTTCCTTTCGGCGTGAGCGGGACGGGACTGCAATTATCGGGACCAAAACGTTCCGGCGCAACAATATTTTTTATGTGTTTATATTCGCCTTTGGCGTTGCGGTTAAAAAGCGCAAGCCCATGACATTGCGTTCCGACAATCAAAGAACCGTTCGTTTTGAACGCAATTGCCGACGCTTGATCTTCAGGCAAACCATCTTCGCGAGTAAAATGTTCCCATTCTTCTGTGTCAATTTTATATCAGGTTATTCCTGCCGAAGTCGCCATCCAGACGTCGTCATCTTTCGGACAAATTCTTATATCAAAAATTCTCTCGCCAATCGGTCCATCGACAACGTCATAATTTTTCCACTCTTTTCCGTTGTAAACGGAAACTCCCGTGTTCAAATGTCCAACCCACAACCGTCCAAGTTTATCAATCGCCAAAGCGTAGCCATTGTTATCGCCGAGTCCGTCTTTCGTTGTGAATTGAGAGATTTTCTCATCGGTGGTACTCCAATGAAAAACCCCTGCATTTTCCGTCCCGATCCAAACGCCTTTCATCCCGTCAGAAATAAGTGAAACAACATGTTTCCCATTCAACCCCGCGATTGGTTGAACCTGAACCTGCGACTCTGTTTTTTCCGTCGCTGAATCATTTTGAGCAAGTACGACGTTTGAAAAAAACAAAATTACCCAAACAAGTAGCATTTCAATCAATTGACTTTTGAAAATAGACATTGGTAAATTTTCTCGGGGTAAATTTGACGTTAAGGTACTATCCAGAATAAGTAGGGACAAAAGTGACTTTGGGGAATGATGAACGATCAACACTGTCTTAAAAACCGAATTTTCAAGAGGAGTATAAATAAAAAACTTATTGATTATTTGGATTTTGTCTTTGTCGTGTTACTGCATTCTTACCGGACGTTTGGCTACGGTTACTTCAAAGTCTATTTGTTCGCCGTTGCGCAAGCAAGTGACTTTGACTTTCGTGTCGGGCGATGTGAAAAGAATAGCGTGGTTCAATTGAATCGCTTCATGAACTTCCGTACCATTCCAATTCGTAATCACATCGCCGGGGCGGATCCCCGCTTTTTCGGCAGGATAGCCCGGCATTACGTCGTCAATAATCACGCCAACCGCGCGTCCTTCGGCGTCTGTACTCGAATCGCCAAGCTGTACGCCGAGCAATCCGAAACTGAGTTTTCCCTTTTTGCGAATTTCTTCGTAAACTCTTTTCGCTAACGTACTGGGAATCGAAAAACAAATACCGAGATACGCTTCACCAAAAATTGCCGTATTGATTCCGACCATTTCTCCTTGCATATTAACCAATGGACCGCCGCTGTTTCCCGGATTCACCGCCGCGTCCGTTTGCAAATACTCTTGCGGCTGACGTTGATCGGAATCGTTAAAATCACGAGTGTAACGCTCTTTCGCACTGATAATTCCATACGTAACGGTATTGGAAAATCCGTAAGGATTACCAATAGCCAAAACCGGCTCGCCGACCGCCAATGCGGTGCTGTCTCCCCATTCCATCGGCGTAAGATCAGTGAGATCAATTTTCAATACCGCCAAATCAATACCGGCGTCGCCGCCGATAAATCGCACGTTTTTTGTGCTTCGCCCGTCGCTCAATGTTACTTGAAAACGATTTTCGGTTTTAACGACATGATAATTGGTAACAAGGTAACCTTCTTTGTCAACAATGATTCCCGAACCAAGTCCCGTGAACGCGTCAAAAAATTCACGATTTCTTGTCATCATGCGGCTAATCGGTTGAATACTGACAACAGACGGTCCCGCCTTTTTCACCACCCAAGGGATACGAGTTTCCGGCGTTGGAAATTCTTTCAATAATTTTGCCGCCGTTTCCGCTTTTGCGCGTTCGCTTCCTCGCGTAATTTGGTAAACAAGCTGCGACGCGATTGTCGGTATCAAATACAAGATCAACAAGAAAAAGAAAATTACCAACAAAAACGAAAAAGCGTTTGCCCGCGTCTCTTGTGAAAATCGCCGCTTTGACGGCGTTTGCGGCGGCGGAGAAATGATCTCCGATGTTTCTGATAATAGATCGTTTTCTTGTATTGAATCGTTGGGAAAATTTGACATAAATAGTTACGTTTTACAGATTAGATACTAATTCCTATCGACACGAATGATTACAAAGTCTTTTCCGATGGGAATTATTTTATCATAAAATTTCCACAGGCGAGCATTTGTCCATTCGCGGCGAATAAGAATATTGAGATTTTCATTGAAAAGTTTCCTTGAGTCGCATTGAATAGTCAATTATGATTTCCTAAACAATGCAATTTTTGACATATCTTGGACGGAAAACTTGTCTTCATCCACATCGTAAAAGATGTTGAAGCATTTACAACAAAGATTTTCTTTCGGTGCGGACGGAATTTCCACATGGCACGATTGGCATTCGTAAAAGAGAGCGTCTTCTTTCGGAAAACCTTGTTGGGGATCAAAATCAATATATACTTTACCCATTTTTTAAAGGACTCCCACACAGCTATCATAAGGAAAAGAGTGTCATTTCATTGAGTTACAAGCGGACAACATAGAAAAGTGTGAAATGTTTCCCTTCACAACATTTCGACAGTTCCAGCACAAAAAACATTTGGACATAATAATAACCGATTATCTTAAAAAAACAAGAAATATAGGAAATTTTTCAAGAATTTTCTATAATTTCGGGAAAACGGTATAAAAATAAAGAAAATGGGATAAATAAAACCGCAGTCCAACGTGTCGCCAAGTCCCGGCGCAACCGGCGGCGGTTCATGTTCAAGGCAATACAAGGCGAGGAAGCCGCGAAAGCGACGGAGCGACGCGGTTGGCGGGAAAATCGTCTGCCGCGATTGGTGCGGCGAGTTCCAAAAGCTGATCGGGAACGTTTCAGAGCTTTTCTTTTTATCCAATTGTCTTGTCTTTCTTGTCCTCAAAGTCCCGATTGTCTCTTGGCTTACTCTTTAGTATAATAAGCCCCTCTGCTATTTTTGTTTCATCGTGTTAATTGGAGAGGTTTTGTTATGCCGCATTCGGTCTTGAGCTTTCCGCAGCTTGTAAAATATCTGCATTTACCGGAATCCAAAGTGAAGAAACTCGTGGACAGAGGCGATATTCCCGGTCGCAAGGTTAAGGGAGAGTGGCAATTCAGTATGCCGGAGATTAATACTTGGCTGGAACAGCGAATCGGCGTTTCCGATGACAGCGAGTTAGCGGTCATTGAAGAGAATTTCGAGCGGGCGTCGCCGCCCGACGAACAACCGACCGCTTCCATCGTCACGTTTTTGCCGCTGGAAGCTGTCGCGGTTCCATTGGCTGTCCGCACAAAGGAATCGGCTATTCGTTCCATGACGCAGTTGGCGGTCAATACCGGATTGCTCTGGGACGGAGAGAAAATGGCGGACGCGCTTCGCAAACGCGAAGAACTGCACCCGACCGCTCTTGATAACGGAGTCGCGATTTTACATCCGCGGCGTCCTATGCCGAATCTACTTAGCGAAACATTCCTTGCGCTCGGCGTTGCGAGGGCGGGGATTCCATTCGGCGGCGGTTTCGGAAACCTGACGGACGTCTTCTTTTTACTCTGCAGCATGGACGATCAAATTCATCTTCGACTTTTAGCGCGTCTCAGCCGAGTCCTCACCGCTCCAAACTTTCTCGCCACTCTCCGGCAGCTTGAATCCGCGCAGGAAATCAAGCAACTCATTGCCGATACCGAAGCCGCGATTGAATAGTTGATACTCCAAGAGGCAAAAGGAACTTCGGGGAAGTTCCGTTCCTAACAACGCGCGTCTTGTTGCTGGCAACGCGAGTCTCGTTGCCGGCAACGAAACTCGCGTTGTTAGCAACGGAAGTTCCGTATTTAATAACGGAATCTCCGCAACTAATCATAGAACATCCGTCGTCTTTTTTTATACTGCGGACGTTCCCTGCGGACAGCTCGCGGTTTTCACCGGCGATGTAAACGCCATCAACCGAATCAATCTTGTAAGGATTCTCTCTGGCGGCGGGACTGCGAAACCTCCGCGAGGCGTTGCGAAACCTCCACGAGGCACTGATAAACCGCCGCGAAGGACTGCGAAACCTCTGCGAGGGACTGATGTTTGCGTGGTTTTGCTCTCACGGAATGAAAAAGTTCCCGCTGATTCCATCGACGCGTCCTTCGCGGGTGACAAGGTTAAGCTCAATTCGTTTGGCGGACGCATAGCGTTGTGTCGGCGCATTCATGTTGGCTGCGCTGCTGAGTACCGCGTCGGAGTAAACATTGCCCATGAATGTCAGCAGGTTTTTGGCTTGGTCAAACATGATTTTGTCCGCGTTGGCGATATAATAGCGGTTCTCGTGCGTCATTTCAATCCGCGTGTTGCCTTCCGCTTTCATCTCAATGGACGCTGCGTTGCTTAGGGCGATCTTATTTTGATTCAGCGTCAGTTGATTGCATTCCAGACGCATTCCGTTTGCGATAATATTCCGTGTATTATTCACGTTAACCACGTCTCGGAATGTTTGCACCGGACAAATGACCGTTACCGTCTTGTCCCGAAAGACAATCTGCCCGGTATTGTAATTTCCCTCGGCGGAGCCGAAGAAGTCGCATTGCAGAAACTTGAGACCGTCGCTCATGACGCCGCTCTTGGGGAGGAGTAATTGCGACTTCGGCGGCTCTTGCGACGAGGCGGCTGATTGCATGGACGGATTCCCCGCGCCGTTCAGGAGTTGACTGTCTTTCGCCTTCATGTTAAAGATCGAGGAAATGTGTCCCGGACCGAGTCCCTTGAAACTTCCGGTCTTCGGAAAGACTTCAATCGCGGTCAACTTGATGTGAGCGCGGGACGTTTGACCGGCGGCGTCGTAAGCGTCACGGTCAATATCGATATTTCCGCGGACAACGATCCGTTCCGCCTCCACTTCGCCGGCGTCGTCTTTCTCAAAGAATCGAAACGGCTTCGCCAAATACACCTCAATTCGTTCGCTCTTGTTAATTGCCATCAGCGAATAATTCACATCCACGTCTTTGATAAAGAAAAGACGCTGTCCGTCAAACTCCATACTGCCCCGCCAATCGATGATGATTGCTTTGTTCGCGTTCGCCGCCGCCGTTTGCGGATTAGAGCCGAACAATTTCGCAAAGCTGCTATTCAAATTGTTCCCCGTGTTTCCTGCATTTCTTGTCGCGGACGCTGTATTGCCCGTCGCGGATGCGCCCGCGACCGCTTGTGCAGAAATCTCCAGCCGCCCCTGACCGTCCACCCAAAAGAGGTTCTTTGCGCGATCCACATTGATATTCGCGCCCATCAGCGTAACGCCCCGCCCGATAAACATCGCATGACCGCCGGTAATCTTGCTGTCGCCGAAAATTGTCACGGACGTCTCCGGCGAGTCGGGCTTGCGGATATGTACCTTCGCGCCGGACAAATGAATCGGATCGCTTGCCGCACCGGCAAGAGCGCGTTCGTCGAGCTTGACGCTTTTGGTCATAATAATCTGATCCACAAGCGTTTCCTGTCCAACCATCGACGCAAGAATTTCAATTTGATCCGCGTAAACCGTGTAGGACGATTTTGGAGTCTGCCGAGACGTTGGCGACGTTTGATTCCCTTGAGTCCCGGAAGCCGAGACGCCGTTACCCGATAAAAGCGATACGGGCAAACGTAAAGCTCCTCCTCTGCCGGACGCTTGGGATGCTTGGGACGCCGGAGTCGCTTGGGAGCGGTTCCCCGCGGCAGCAGCGCCGTTCCCTGCGGCAGCAGTGCCGTTTCCCGCGGCAGCAACGCCGTTCCCGCCGCTCGCATTGGACTGCGCGGGCGGTTCTTGAAAGGTAATCTTTAACTCATTGGTCGTACATTCGCCGTCCTCGGTCTTGAGCAAGACCCGTTTGTGCAGCAAAATCGTTTTCAAATCCCATTCCGCATTGCTTCTCCCCGACAAATTGCTGTTTGCAGACAGCAGATTGCCGTTGGCAGACGTTGCGTCGGCGTTTTTTTTATTCGTATCGCACCAGAGGAAGACTTCATCCGCCGTCGCGTCGCCGATTCCCTGAACCTGTATCTTCGGCGAACCCTGAATCTGCACCAAAGTCAATGCCGGATCATTCTTATCGGGCAAGACTTTAAGCTGGTCGCTCCACGTCAATCGAAAAGTTTTAGCGTCGGCTGCGCCCGCTCGCCCTTCGAGCGTTCCCGCATCGGGCATATCGAGTTTTCCTATGCCGCCGTTGCGGTCGTAGGCATAATAGAGCGCCTTGCCGCTCATCTTAAATTGATCGTATAATAAGGAAATTGAGTTGCCGCCCAGCAGCGACAGTTCGTCTCGAACCAGATCGAGCGTCAACTCATTTCCGACCGCTTGAAAGCTTTTCGTGGACGGCGACGCGGCAATCACCGGCGTTCCGGTTGCTTTCACTTGTAACGGCTCAAAAGAATTGAACCGGCTCAAGGGACTTTTATTGCTCTCCGGACGCTCGTTCGACGATCGGTTTGCGGTAAGATTGGCAATATTGTTTGCTTTTTCTCCGAACGCGATCTCCAATTGCTGACAAGTGAGCTTATCCGCCGCTCCGCCCATTGTCGGGCGAATCACATCGACTTGATCGCGGAATGTCAGCAGCCATTGCGACGGATTGTTCGGGTCGGCGGACGAATCGACGACTCCTTTGCAGGTCACAATCACTTCGGAAAGCTGCTCGGCGGACTTTTGTTGCGTCGGCGGCGAAGACGGCAAAGCAAGCGCGTCGGCGGATTTTTTGTCCGACACATAGAGCCGCAGTTCGCCGAGTTGCTGCAATTCGATCCGCTTGACCGTATTGGGCGGATTTCCTTTTTTCGTTTCGTCGGCGTTGGCAAGTTCGATAATCAAGCGGCTTCCGTTTCCTCGGTTCGGTCCAAATTGGAAGTCAACGCGGTTCCGCGTCTGAATTTGGTTGAAGTCAAACGAAACGTCGCTTGTCGTGACTTTCAGATCGTCCGACGTATCCGGCTTTTTCATGTCGCTGCGGATTGTCACAGTGCCGCCAAACTGCCCGCTCTTAAACTGTATGTTGCCGGAAAGAATATCCCCCGTCAATTCCAACACCGCGTAATTTGACGCCTCAAGAACCACCGCCTGCCGGTATTTCTCCTCCGGCGTTAACTCACGATGATTGTTTGGAAACATCAAAACCGCGCACGGACTGACCTGATATTGATTCTCGTTGAGATTCTCCAGCTTGTTATACAAGATTTCGAGACCGCCGTCCTGAACCGTCAGACGGTCAGTGCCGTCGAAAACCCACGAATCCGGCTCAAAGAGCTTTCCCAAGAGTTCTTTGTTTTCGAGATTTCGAGGCGGCTGCGTTGTAACGTTCGACACAGCGTCCTTTGCCGGAAGAATAAAAGGTACAAGCATCTGCGAATAAAACGCATAAGCCGCCATCGTCGCCGCAAAACTGCCGACAGTAAAGAAAAACCGGTGTTTGGTCATTTGAAATAAAAACGAAGGAATGGATAAGTAAAGAACAATAAATCGCCGCTCTTACAATTTATCCAAATCCACTCTTTCAGACAAGCCCAATTTTCTTCAAGAGCTTTTTCCTTGTTTCCGTCGGAGTTGTTGGTTATTTTACGGATTGTATCAATTAAGGCGGCGTTTTCGCCGATAATATCCCTGTTGTTACAAAATCTGGATTTCGAGGAAAAATCACCGTCTTTCTGAAAGCAGGAGATAGCGAATGGAATCGCACGAAATAGAAGCGAAAAAAATGTTCCTTGAACAAAAATGGGACGAAGCGTTACCGCTTTATTTGCAGTTGTTTGCCGCCAATCCGAAGAACATCCGCTATTGTGCCTCGTTAGGGGAAATTTATACGTGTCTGGGAGAATTGGAACAGGGGATCGAATTTTTCCAAAAAGCCGTTCCTCTTTTGAAATCGCTGGTCAATCCGACCGCCAAAGAGATAGAATTGCTCGGCACGCTTTATTTGCTTTGCGGCTTGAGCTTTCGGAAACTGCAACGTATGGATTCCGCGATTGAATCGTTGCAGGAATCCGCGAGAATCCGACCTGCTTGTCAAGATCCGTATCTTGTCCTCGGCAATATCCATTTTGAAATGGGCGAATACGCAAAGGCGTTGGAAGTATTTCAAAACGCCGTGCAAATCGCGCCGGATGATTGTTCGGCATGGATGACCATCGCGCATATTGCGCATATTGCGAAAGATTATCCGCAAACGGTTTCCGCCGCGCGGGAGGTTTTGCGACTTGATCCGCATGCGGAGCAGGCGCAGATTCTTTTAGCCGAATCGCTTCAAGCCGACGCCGATTTCAGCGCGGCGATTCCGTATTTTGAGTCCATGATTTCACGCAATCCCCATCATGTTCGCGCGTTGTACGGATATGGGCAATCGCTTTTGGCAAACGGCGAGCTGGAACGCGGCTGGCTCGGCTTTGAAGCCCGCCGGTTGTGCGAGCCGGGAACGTGGAATCACCACTTCCTGCCCGATTGGAACGGTGAATGCGTGAAAGAAGATTCCGTTTTGGCGTATGGCGAGGGAGGCGTAAGCTCGGAAATCCTTTTTGCCTCCTGTCTTCGCGAACTGGCGGAAAACGTCGGACATTGTTACGTCGAATGCAACCCGATCCTTTATTCTCTTTTTGTCCGCTCTTTCCCCAACATGACGATTGTTCGCGCAAGCGATCAGCCGATTGTTCCTGATCAATTTCCGGGAGTTTACTGGGACACGCAAGTTGCGTTTGGAAGTTTGCCGCGATTTTTCCGTGCGGATTTTAATCGGTTTCCCGAATCGCATTCTCCTTATTTGATTCCGGCGCCCGGAAAAACCGCGCGATGGAAAAAGCGGCTCGCGGAACGGCGAGGTCAAAGGAAAATAGGAATCCTTTGGGAAGGATCGTGGTCGCCCGAACCGGCGGAACAACGCCGAATGGCGATTGATACGCTTGAAACATTACTGGCAACGCCGGCGTGCGACGACGTTTGTTGGGTGAGCTTGCAACACGGAAGCCGCCAAAAGGCATGGCAAGAGTTGTGCGAACAGTCTTCCGCTAACGTCGAGTTTTTTCCGGAAGCGTTCACCGCCGATCTCGACGATTTGGCGGCGATGATTGCGTCGTTGGAGTTAGTGATTACTCCGTCGGGTTTTCAGGCGCACCTTGCGGCGGCGCTTGGCGTTCCGTGTTGGGTTATCCTTCCGCGAGTATGCGATTGGCGTTGGCATTTATCGAAATCGAATTCGCCTTGGTATCCCGACGTGCGTCTGTTCCACCAAATCCCCGACGAGTCCGTTGAACAATTGACGCAGAGGATTCTTGTTGCGTTTCATTCTTACCTTCATTACAACAAAGCGTACCCGACTTATTTCGTCCCGTTCGCAACTTCGGCGTTAGAAGGCGGAAAGTTAGAGACAAACAGGAACAAGAAGAACGCCGGGGACTTTTGGGATAGGCGAGTTTCCTGAAAGAAAGAGTAACCCCAAAATCCTCAAAGAGAGCAATCCAAGGGACACGAGGGGCTCTAGGGATAATTGGGACAGGGCGAGTTTCTTGAAAAAGAAAACCGGAAATCCGCCGAAGAGTTTCCAAAATCAGAAAGAGAGCAATCCAAGGGACACGAGGGGCTCCAGGGATAATTGGGACAGGGCGAGTTTCTTGAAAAAGAAAACCGGAAATCCGCCGAAGAGTTTCCAAAATCAGAAAAATGAGTCCCCAAAGTCCCTGTTGTCCCTCGTGTCCCTTTAAGCGAGCGTCCAAAAGCAGACAGAGAGCAATCCAAGGGACGCGAGGGACTCCAGAGACAATTGAGACAGGGCGAGTTTCTTGAAAAAGAAAACCGGAAATCCGCCGAAGAGTTTGCAAAATCAGAAAAATGAGTCCCCAAAGTCCCTGATGTCTCTCGTGTCCCTTTGGGCGAACGTCCAAAA
>JAIRYX010000403.1 GCA_031267635.1 Planctomycetaceae bacterium | reverse complement strand
GATAAAGTTTCTAATCACGATTCCGCCGCTCAAACCGCATCAACTCGCATCGGGCAACCGGAAAGTTACGGTCAATAAATATGACTCTTCCAGTCCTGATTCATTAAGCTCCCTTGTTCGCCCCGAATTCATCCTTATTCCCTTATTTTTCGTTCAAGCGTTTTGGGCAACTGAATCGTGACGCTCACTTTACATATTTTATTTTTTAGAGACAATAAAGGTTGTTGCGACCAAAGTGCGACGGACAAACTATTGCTTGGGACTCTTTTTTACTCTTTACGCTTCCTTTATTAACACATGACCACAGTTCGAACACGATTTGCCCCCAGTCCGACCGGCTATCTTCATATCGGCGGCGTTCGCACGGCGTTATTTTGCCGACTGTTTGCGAAAAACAATCATGGACAATTTATCCTTCGCATCGACGACACCGACCAACAGCGGAATGTCGAAGAAGCGTTGCAACCGATTCTCGACGGATTGCGATGGCTCGGCATTGATTGGGATGAAGGCCCAATTGTCGGCGGACAGTTTGCTCCTTATTATCAGTCGCAGCGTTCTGGAAAGTATCAACAAGCCGTGGACGAATTACTTCGTCGCGGGTTTGCATACCGTGATTATTCCCGACCGGAAGAGATTCAGCGAGAACGCGACGCCGCGACCGCCGAAAAGCGGACTTTCGTTTACAGCCGCCGATGGATGGCGGAAACAAACGACGATGCAAACCGTTTTGAGCAAGAAGGACGCTCGTATGTCGTGCGACTCAAAATGCCGCGCGACGGACAGCTCGTTCTTAACGATCATATTCGCGGTCATGTTGCTTTTGACTGGGCGAATGAACAAGACCATGTGATTCAGCGTGCCGACGGCTCGTGTCTTTATCATCTGGCGAATGTCGTAGACGATCAGGAACTGCAAATTACGCATGTTATCCGCGCGGAAGAACATCTTTCCAACACGCCGCGTCAGGTTTTCATCATTCAATCGCTGGGCTATAATATGCCGGAATACGCTCATCTTCCGTTTGTCGCGGAACCGGGAAGCAAAACAAAATTGAGTAAGCGGAAATTAGATAAATATCTGAAAAACCGCGACTTTGCTAACCTTGTCGAACACGGACAGCGAATCGCAAAACGCATCGGGTTAGAAGTGAAGTCGGACGAGTTTAATCCGGTCATTATTGATTTTTATGAGAAAATCGGATTCTTGCCGGAAGCGATTGTCAATTATCTTGCGCTGCTTGGTTGGTCGCTTGATGATAAATCGGAGTTTTTCACACCGAAAGAATTGACGGAACTTTTTTCGTTGGAACGTGTGACGAAAGCCGCCGCGTCGTTTGATCCGCAAAAATTGTTATCATTTCAGGAAAAACATATTCAAACCAAAACGACCGATGAAAAATACGCTTTGTGCATTCCGTTCCTGCAAAAAGCGAACTATATCGGCAAAACAATTGATGCGGCGACAGAAACGCTTGTCAAAAAAGTCATCGAAGCGGCGGGCGACCGAATCAAATTAGTAGGCGATATTTTGGACTTTGACGAATTTTTCACACCGGACGACCAATTGAATTATGATAAAGCCGCCTATGAAAAACGAATTGCAAACGATCCAGCGGCGGTTGCGCTACTTGAAGAATTTTGCGACAAACTGGCGGTACAAAACCCATTTGACACGGACTCGCTCGACAAATTATTACACGCTTTCATTGAGGAAAAGCAAATAAAAATTGGACAAATCATTCATGCTCTTCGTGTTGCCGTCACCGGCAAAAGTGTCGGTGTTGGGATGTTCGACATTCTTGCGATACTTGGAAAAGAAAAAACGATTTGGCGAATTAAAAATGTGAAGAAGATTGCATAGTTGGTCATGTGCGATAAAGTCATTGAGTTGTATACTCTTCGTTGGAACGTGGAACTGGCTTTCCGTTCGATTAAAACGTACATGAAATGGGGTAACTATTCAGTCGCCCAAACTTAATAAATCCGCACTGGGCAACTGTAGAGCTACAAGAAAGACTTTAACCATTGCAATTACCCGAATGGCTTTACTATCGCCGCCCTTATTGATCAAGCTTCCCTTAGTAGCCAACAAACCCCCAAGCTCGCCCTTATGCCCTTATTTTTTTACCGCAAAGGCGAAAAAGTCGCACCAAGGATTTATAACGAACAACCTTTGTGCGTCTTCGTCGCCTTGGTGGTAAAACATCAGGGAATAAGGACGCATCTTGACGCCAATTCGGGCTACTAAGGGAATTTTATAAATAAGGGCGGCAGTAATAATGTTTTACGGTCAAATTGACGGTCATTCTAAAAAATCATAACTACTACAAAGTCGCGCAATTTCACTTGATATTTTTCATATCACGAGAAATTGAGGAACTTCGTAGTAGAACAATGACTCCGCATTACGCCTACGGCGTAAAAAAACAACGAACAATATTTTGGCGGCTTTTTTACTTAGTGGGCGTAATATGAGTTAGCATTTTAAAATCGCAAATTGCTGCAATAAAAGGAGCCAAAATGTCCGCTCAAGAGACATTACATCACAGGCTTAGAATTCGTGGATACCGGTTGGTTAAAATCCAGTTGCCGTCGGCGGGATAAGAGTTTTCTATTGAGGCAGACGATAGCGAAATTTGTTACTCCGACTCATTTGCCACTTGATTCAGAAGTCTCCAGAATCTCACGTGTCCTTTTTATTGCGGCTTGTCATCGGAAAATGGACGGTTACGAAAAAATAAAATATTTGCAAATCCATTTCGAATCGTGTAGAATGTTTTTCTCGTTTCGCTTTGAGCGAATCACCGAATAACAAGTATGTCACTGAAAGGACAACACGTATGAAAAAACGAACACTCACAATCGTTATGGTTACGATTTTGGCGACGGCGGCAATGTCAGTTTCGGCGCAAGACCAGCCGCGTCGTCAACGCGCTCGTCAGAACGCGGGGCAAAATGCGGGTCAGCGAAACCGCGAGCAGTTTAAACCGAAACTGTTCGCCGAATTGCCGGAATGGTGTCACAACCCGGACGGTCTGACCGTTGACGAAAAGACCGGAAAAATCTATATGAACAATCCGAATTTCAACGGTCCGGCGGCAGGCGGTAAGAAAAAA
Source organism: Planctomycetaceae bacterium (assembly GCA_031267635.1). Lineage (GTDB taxonomy): Bacteria > Planctomycetota > Planctomycetia > Pirellulales > Thermoguttaceae > WRMR01. The sequence continues at coordinate 6,976 of JAIRYX010000403.1, read as the reverse complement.
GATTTCCCGGCAACATTGAACGTTTTCGATAAAGACGGCAAGTTTGAAAAATTGCTGGAATACCCGCCGCTCGAAGAAACCGGACAAACCGGCGCAATGGGGCTGGATTTCGGACCGGACGGTAATCTTTATGTTTGCGACAATCAGTATTTTTACAACAAAGACCACAAGTCGCGGATTTTGAAAGTGGAAATGAAAGACGGCAAACCGACCGGAAATGTTACGCCGGTAGTGGTTGGGCTAAAACTTGCCAACGCGATTTTGTGGCACAACAACGAACTTTGGGTTACAGATTCGTGTCTTGATTTGGACGGTTATTTCGGAATCGGCGGTCTCTGGCGGTTCAAAGGAGATGAAATTCTCAAACAAACCGAACCGCTTAAAGTTCTTCCGAACGGTCAAGACAAACATCTTGTCGTCAAAGAAGCGGTCAAAAAAATCGGACGCGAAGACTCAACCGGCGCGGACGGCATGACGGTCGATAACAACGGCGTGATTTATTTCGGCAATTTCGGCGACGGCGTGATGTATGCGGTGACGGTGGACGCGGATGATTCGGTGAAATGCGTTAAAATTCTGGACGACGAGCGTTATCAATGTTGCGACGGCATTTTCTTTGATCCGATCTCGAAACGGATTTTCATCAATGATTCAAAAGAAAACGCGATTCGTTGGATAACTCCACTTCAGGGAACGCAAACGCAAGTCCGTAGCGGAGTGCTTTGGAGCAATGACGACACAGACGGCACGGACGGCTTGTTGGATCAACCGTGTGAATGTGTGATTTTAGACGGCAAAATGATTATCGCCAATTTCGATTACACTTTTCCCGGACTGAAAAACGTGAAATTCGACGCACCGCACACCATGTCGGTCATTGATATTACGCCGCTGCAACGTCGCGTCCAACAACAAGCCGGACAACAAAGGCAAGGTCGAGACAATGCCAATAACTAACGCTCAATAAAAAATTTTTCGCCGTTTGATATGGCGAAATCAAGTTAAAAAACTCATGACCTCGTTGATTGGGTTGCTCATGGATTCGTATTTCTTTTGCTCGAATCTAATTTAATGAAGTCATGAGATTGTAAACGCTAGAGAAATATTCCGAGAAGATTAGGTAGAAATTTTTGCGGCATTCAACCTGCGCAGTTGCGTTGAGGAAATATCATCGCAAAACTCATGGGGCGAAATGCCGATAACAATATGTCGCAATGCTTCCGGTAATTCCAATGCTTCTGCCGTTTCGATATTGCCGTTGTCATTTTTTCGAGCAAAACAGAGAAAACGGCATTGTTTTTCGGTAAGGAGATCAATCGCTTTATTACGCGCCGAAACGCTGCCGCCGTAATAATTCGGCAAGGCAATTCGTTTCAGCGTATCCGTGCCGACAAGAAATGTTGCGCCGTGAAAAATTTCCGCTTTATTCGTAAATCGCGGCAACTGCGTCAACCAAACAGGAATCTTTTCACTCGGCAACGTTTGAGCGATGGAAGTAAGCCGGTCTTGAATATCAATATAATCGATGGATGGTTTATCAACGTTTCGTACTGCGATTTCCAGAGCGATTTGCGTATCTCGTCCGAATTTCTCATAGACAATTTCAATCATTCGGCGATGTCCGCGATGAAACGGGGCAAATGAACCGGGAAATAAAAAATACGGCGGCTCTTTTTCGTATTGAATATTTTCTGCGAAGGAATCGCTCAAGTTTCGCGGCGTCTCATTTGGCATAAACGAAGCGCCAATGTTGTTGCCGAATAGAATTTCTTGTTCTATTTTCGGAGCAACAACGCTGCGTATTTGAACCTTTTCATCATTGCGTAATAATTTTTGAAGCTCTTTTGACAACACATCGGAAGACGCCGTATGATTTTCTGAATAAGATTGTTCGGCAAAAACGGCGATTGTTACTATCAATAAATCGGCGGCGAGTTGCTCTTCTTCTCGTCGCGAACGTGTTCCTTTTTGAAAAATGACCGACGTAACAAGCGTTTGACAAAACGATTGAACCGCTAGATGCAAACGATGGTCTCCGTGTTTCGGACGGTCGCTTGCCAACGAACACGTGCAGCCGATTCCAATGAGATGAGATATTGATTCAAAATCGCGCGATGCATCGAATTTCTGCGATAGTTTTTTTGTCCGCAAAAACGCCGTCATCGCCATTTGGCGTGCTGTTTTTTCCGAGCAAAATTGTTCCGGCTTATGAGAAAGAAATTCTATAAGCGACGTTTCACTATAAGGAATAATTGCCTCAAGTATCGTTCGCGACGCTCCCGCCACAGCGAGCAATTCGCTAATCGCGCCGCTCCCGCCGCCGGCGACGGCAATCGTCAATTGAAGCGGCGACGGATGAATCACGTTTTGTATCAAGAGTTCATTTTGCAACATAGAAACCATAAAAACAATCATTGTTCCCCATTCAGATTTCGTACCCGTTCACGACATTTTTTCGCTAAAGAGAGAGGAACGCGACCGCCGACCGCTCTGACCAGTTACTTGGGTAGCGTTCGCGTTTTTCCGGTAGTCAATCAAGCGTGGAAATCATTGACTTTTTTCTTTCCTCTCTGCGAAGTTGTTTATTGATAAGGGTTTAAGGAACATCCCGAAAGCATTTCGGGAACTCCCGGAGATGTTTGGTAAAGACCGCGAGCCGCTCCGTAAAGACCGTGAGCCGTTCCGTAAAGACCGTGAGCCGCTCCGTAAAGACCGGGAGCCGCTCCGTAAAGACCGTGAGCCGCTCCGTAAAGACCGTGAGCCGCTCCGTAAAGACCGGGAGCCGCTCCGTAAAGACCGTGAGCCGCTCCGTAAAGACCGTGAGCCGCTCCGTAAAGACCGCGAGCCGCTCGGTAAAGACCGCGAGACTTTTTGGGAACTCCCAAATTCGGTTATTGATTTCGATATTTGTGTTATTGAAGTCAATATTTTGGCTTCCGGCTTCCCAAAATTTGTACAAAAAAAAATTTTATCGCGAACGGTTACGAAAAATTTTAAGAGCATCGCAACGCTTTTACCTTAACGCAATCTCATTCCGTTTCAAATGTTCGAGCATTGCTGAGTGAAACGCTTCAATCTCTTCGCCGGAAAGCGTGTGGTCATCCGCACCGATTAAAAAGCGGAATGAATAGCTCGCCATTCCTTTTTCAAGTCCTTTACCTTTATAAGAAACGAGAAACTCGCGTTTTTGCAAAAGCGGATGTGCGAATTGGTCAAGTCGGTTTTCGAGCTCCGCAAAGCCGGCGTCGATACTCCAAACCATCGAAAAATCCTGCCACGAGCCGGGAAAGCGCGGGAGCTCCGCGTATTTCGGAGCGGGATATAAATTTCCTTTGAACTTTCCAAGATCGATTTCAAACCAAACAATCTGCCCGCCTTCCGGCACAATGATTTCACGAAGTTGTTTCGGGATCACTCCCATTGCGCCGACAATATTTTCCTCTTGCAAAATCTCCGCCCAGTGATCCGCCGCCTGCCAAGGCGGTTGAGACGTACCGCCTGTCTTTACAGCGTGTGCGTTTTCCTTGATAGCAAAACGGAGCGGAATGTCGGCGAAAACTACGCTGACGTCTTCAATCGCTCCCTTGATTTCGCGGTAATGTTCCTCAAGCGGCGGCGTGGTGGCTTGTTGATAACTCACGCCGGAAAGCATTTTTCGCTCAATTTTATTATTGCCGTTTGGAAGATAAGCGTTACCCAACTCGAACAAACGAAAAGCGTCCCGATGCGTGCGGTTTCGCGGTACAAGCGTCAACAGATTTGGAATCAGCGTCGTCCGCAACCGACTGCACGATTGGTCGGCGGGATTCCGCAGCGTCAACGTTTCGCCCGGATCAAATCCGATTTTTTCAAGCCATTGATCGTTCAACCAGCCGTAATTATGCACTTCGTGAAACCGATGCGCTCCGGCAAGAAGTTTCTTTGCCCGCATTTCCAATTCAAGATATTCTTCCACATGCAGCGGACGCAACAGCGATTCCGGCATAATCGGCGGAATGTTGTCGTAGCCGTAAACTCGCAAAATTTCCTCAATAATATCAGGTGCGATAGAAATATCTTTCTCGCTTCGATGCGGCGGCACGTCCGCCGTGAGCGTTCCGTCGTTTTCATATTTTGCACGGAATCCGAGCGATGTGAGAATTTCGAGAATCGTTTCGCGCGGCAGACGGATTCCGGCAAGTTGCTCAAGACGTTCCGGCGCGAGCGTTACGGTGCGCCGGTTGTCGTGCAGATTTCCGGCGACCGTGAATCGGCTGATGACTTCAAACGCAGCTCCCGACCGCTCAATTAAATCAAGAATCCGCGACGTTCCGACTTTGACATTGGCGGGCGGCTGACTTTTTTCATAACGCTGCGAAGCGTCTGTCCGCAAATCCAACCGCGACGCCGTGCGACGGATTCGCCCCGACTTGAAACTCGCGCTTTCCAATAGTACGGTGTTCGTTTTCGCGGTGACTTCGGTTGCCAAGCCGCCCATAATTCCCGCCAAAGCGATCGGTTTTTCCGTGTCCCAAATCAGCAAATCTTCCGCAAGCAAATCGCGAGTCTGACCGTCGAGCGTCTTAAATTTTGCGTTCTTTCCCATTTGCGCGACGCGGATTCCTTGAATAAGATCGCCGTCAAACGCATGAGTCGGCTGACCAAGTTCGTGATTGACATAGTTCGTGACGTCCACGAGAAGATTGTAAGTCCGCTGACCGAGGGCGTGCAACCGACGTTGCATAATAATCGGCGACGGCACGGTTCCCTGCGAAAGTTTGAACGCTATCGCGGTATAACACGGGCAATTTTCCTGATCTTCCAACGTAATCGGAAACGCCGGAAGTTTATCGTACTGCGGCAAATCATGCTGCGGATACGGTTTGAGCGGACGATGAAAGACGGCGGAAAATTCCCGTGCGAAACCGTAATGCCCCCAAAGATCGGGGCGATGCGTCAGACTTTTGTTATCAATTTCAATTAAAGTATCTGTCGGCGGAACAAGCTCGGAAAACGGCGTGCCGTTTTCGGTCGAAGACGGACATTCAAAAACAATCTCGTGCCACGGACTCATACCGAGTTCGCTGGCGCTGCAAAGAATCCCTTGCGACGGTTTCCCCGCCATTTCCGATTGCTGAATGACGACATTATGCGCCAGCTTCGTTCCCGCCGGAGCGAACGGAGCTTTCAATCCAACCCGCGCATTGGGCGCGCTGCAAACGGTAGTATATTTTTTCGCGCCGCAATCGACCGTACAAAATGTCAACGTTTTACAGTGAACGTCCGTCGCGATTGTTTCCGCCAACGTTACCTCGCCGACCACCACGCCTTCCACAAACCGACGCAACACTTCCACGCCTTCCACTTCGGCGGTAGCAAGCGTCAACCGGTTGGCAATTTCTTTCGCTTCCAGCCCATAAATGTCAACAAAGTCCGAGATCCAATCGAGTGAGATATACATGATGATTTGATAAGTTTAAGTTTTAAGAAAATTTACTAGAGCATTATATCAATCGTGTGGTTTTATGGTAGAGAGGCGATGCGAAATTATTTTGTTGTCGCCGTTCTCGCTATTTTCCGAATTTTCCAATGAATCAATTAGTAAGCGGCAAGTCTCAAGTCCCCGTTGTTTGTAATGCTTTTGAATCCAATTTGCCGACTCATGAATTTTCACCCGCCGCATTCTTTAAGATAACTGATGCTCTCAATTGTCAAACGTTCTGGAGTCGGCGAATAGTCGAAGACTTCTACGGAAACCCAGCCGTTAAATTGAATTTCTCGCAAGGCGGACATGATTGGGACGAAATCTAAACGACCAAATCCCGGTCCTTGTAAGTTCGGATCGTTAGCATGGAACGTTTTCATTTCCGCGCGGTACTTTCGGATTAAATCGGGAATCGGTGCCGATTCTGAAGCCATCGCTTTACAGTCAAGATGCAACGCGATTTGTTGCGGCGCGTCGATTTTTTGTAAAAGTTCCGCTGTTTCCGCCGCGGTGGTCAAAAAATCGGTTTCGGTCGGAGCGAGCGGCTCAAGTGTCAGCACGATTTTATTTTGTTCAAGTTGCGGAATCAGCCGTCTCAAAACATCGCAGGCATATTCCGACGCTTGTTCGCGAGTCACGCCCGGTAGAAGGTTTCGCTGTTTCGGAGAGCCGAGTACCATGTACGAACCGCCGAGATCGGCGCACAAGTCAATGGTTGCGGCAAAATAATCCGCCGTGTTTTTGCGGACAGCCGCGTCGGGCGAGGTCAGATAAAAGCCATCCGTTTTGGCGAGAAGCCAATGCAGTCCGGTGATTTGTATTCCGGCACGTTCCGCTTCCTGCCGCAGCACATCGCGGCGTTTTCTTTCCAAATTCCGAACATCGTCGGCAAACGTAAACGGAGCGATTTCCACGCCGCCGTAACCGTTTTCCGCCAAAAAATCGCAAACATGTCCGAAAGACCATCTTTCGTACAACTCGTTGCACATAGCATATTTCATTTTTATTCCCTTACGGACTTTCTATTCTGTAACGATTCAGTTGCCCAACCCAAAGAACTCCGCACGGCAATCGGGTAACAATCTTATATGACGATAATCTCCATTGACTGGGTATCCGAAAGATTTTACTATTGCCGCCCTTATTTATCAAGTTTCCATGAGTAGCCCGAATTGCACCAACTATGCGCCATTCTCTTATTTTTCATTCATCAAAAAAGGGACATCAAAGACAAGTGGGACGTCAGGGACACTAGAAATTTTTTGGGACAGAAGGAAATTTCTAAAAGAGTCCCCAAGAGTCCCTATTTGTTCCTTGTAGCCCTTTGAATAATCATCAAAAACAAAATTTTGATGCCCATATTTATTGAAAATTGTCCCCAAAATGGAAAAAATCTCTCGAGAGATAAAAAAAATCTCTCAAGAGATGAAACCTATCTCTCAAGAGATAACAAAAAATCTCTCGAGAGATAAAATCTATCTCTCAAGAGATGAAAAAAATTTCTCGAGCGAT
>JAIRYX010000337.1 GCA_031267635.1 Planctomycetaceae bacterium | reverse complement strand
GGGACACAAGGGACTTTGGGGACAAAAGGGACAATCGGTAATTGTCAAAGAACATCCGCCATTGTCCCAAAAGTCATTTTTGTCCCTCATGTCTCTTTTAGAAACCGGTTTTTTCTCTTACGCAGGCTTTCGACTGACGTACAACGGGAGTTTTTTCTCTTCCGCAGACTTTCGACTGACGTACAACGGGAGTTTTTTCTCTTCAGCAGGCTTTCCAGTGGCGCTTGATCGGAGTTTTTTTGCTCCCGAAAGATTATATATCGAAGTTGCTATGAAATTCATCTTTTTGAGACAGGATAACAGGATTGTCAGGGTATAATAAAATCCTGTCTATCCTGCAAATCCTGTCAAAAAAATAAAAACTGAATTTTATAGTGCGGTGAGTATATCCGCGTACAACACGGCGGTTAATCTTTCAATGCCAGTTTAAAATGATTTTTCCCTTTTTCAACCGTAACCGTAAATTCGGTGGAATCTTCTTTGGAATATTTTTCCGGTAGAAGATTTTTTTGCGGATACATTTTTTGTTGCGGCGGGTTGACGGGATCGTAATTTTCTACGAGTTCGCGTTTTACTTCCTTGCCGGAACTGTCAATCTCCACAACTTTTGAAACGAGGACTTTGTATTCGCCTAACATTGCTCCGCTTTGGGTTGCGCCTTGTGTTAGTAAAACAAAAGCGCCGTTGCTTTCCGATTGCCCTGATGCTCCACGTCCATTCGGCGTTTGCGGTACAAACGAAATCAGCGCGTTTTCAACCGGCGTGCCATTGTACGTTACTTCGCCTGTAACGGTTGTTACCGAAATTCCTCTGGAATTACAACCGCCGATGAAGAGTACGAAAAATAAAATAATCGTGTAAACAATCTTTCTTTTCATGTTTTAATCCTTATTTGTTAATGTTTATTATTAGTTTGTACACTGTAGCTGCTATGAAATTTATCTTTTTAAGACAGGATTGTCAGGATATAATAAAAAATCCTGTCTATCCTGCGATCCTGCAAATCCTGTCAAAAAAATAAAAACTGAATTTCATAGTGCGATAAGTATAAAATAAATCGCTCTTGTATTTACAATCGCGATTTATTTTGCATTACTCTAATCCTCTTGCTTCTCCTGACGCGATTGTTCCCATTGCGCCCCAAACGCCGAATGGACTTTCGCCGTAAGTACCACGTGCGGAATCGGCGGTATGCCATGCGGAAACGCTGGTTGTGCCGGTGTTGATCGTGTCGGAAACAAAACGTACTGAACCATCTGTAAGAGTCAAATTCACACCGCCGGTATGATAACTGCTTACGGTAATAACAGGAGAATTTGCACTGACATTTCCCCAAAGAATTGCCGAGACTGTATTCGGCGCCATGACCGTGTGAAACGACGAGTAACAAAATTCCGCACAATTCCAACGTCGCCCACTCCATGCCTGACCGTCCCAACCGCCGGTCGATTTAATACGTTTTCGATCATTGGGGTCAAGCGCACCCATCACCCAATCGGGCGACCCGTTTCCAGTTGTGCTACAAACAGCAAGCGCATATTTAGCGTTGCGGGTTTGCGAGCCGCTTTCCGGAACGGCAACAGTTCGTTCCGAGAAGAGAACCGTATTGCTTGTGCCGTCAGCAAAAGCCGCGAAATTCCTACTCTGAACCCGCATGAACGCACCGCGAAGAGCACGATTCGTCATTGTTGACCAGTTGGACGAACAATCGCCGACATTACCGGCATAGCTGTTTGTTCCTGTGAAATACTGAGCGGCTTCTTGATTGGAATTTCCATCGGACGGGCAATGGCGAATCGAAAAATCCGTTCGCCAAGGACGATAATTGATGTCCCATGTCTCGGCTCTCATTCCGGCGGGGTAATTGGTGGTTCCATCCATTGACGCAGCTACTCCGCCGGCGTCAATCATTCCCAAAATCCCCTGCTGTTCCATGAACGGTAACAGGGCAAGTTGCCAACTATACCTGTCGATGCCGCTTTGTCCCCATATTGCAAGCGGCGGCAATGTTTGGTATGTGTCGTGGTAGTTGTGTGCGGCAAGCCCGTATTGTTTGAGATGGTTGCTGCACTGCATTCGTCGCGCCGCTTCGCGTGCTGCTTGAACCGCAGGTAAAAGTAGCGCGATCAAAATTCCAATGATCGCAATCACCACAAGAAGTTCGACAAGAGTAAACGCTCGGCGAACAAAAGATTGTTTTCCAAATCGGGCAGAAATGCTTGCAATAGTGCGGGCAAACAAGAGGGAAATCGCATGTAAACAATGGTGAATCAACCAGTTTGTGTACCCCCCCCCCCCGATATATTTTGACACACTCCGAGAAAATCAAACGCTTTGTTCAACTTTTTCATCACTGAAACTCCCCTTCATTTTAAGTTTTTTTGAAATGGAATGACAAACATCATAATAATTTTGCCATTTACAGTAAATCTTTTTACGTTATTATTATGCGCAAATAAACCGAATCCGTCAATAGGGATTATTGAAATTAGGAGAAATTTTCTTGAAAATTATATTAGTAGGATTGGTATTGGTCTAAAAGCTGCAATTATGATCTATTTTTTGAAGTGTTCTGCTTATTTCGGATTTTGGTGAGTGGTTTGAACGTGGTCAATAAGTTTTTACGCCGTAGGCGTTCCCCTGTGAATAACTCCCAGTGCAATTGGGGGCTAATGAGCATTCCAATGACTTTACTCTACACTTTGCGATCTGCGTTTCATCGTTTCCATCGTTCAAAACGTGCCAATAATTCCGGCGTAACGCTTGGTTGGGCGTTTTGCATTGCGGTATCGAAATCATCTTGCGCGACGGGACGGTCAATGCCGGTGTTGACCGCTTCGCAAAACGGAATCAGTTTCGCATGTTCGCAAACGTTGACAATATCCGCGCCGCTCAAGCCGTTGGAACGTCGTACCAGCGATTCCATCGAAACCGTATGATCTACTGGACAATCCTGAAGCGACATATCGAAAAGCGTCCGACGCGCGGTAGCATCGGGGAGCGGAATGTAACACTTCTCGCAAAATCGCGGCGGACGCAATAGTGCCGAATCAAGCAGCCACGGTTCGTTGGTCGCAGCGAGAAAGACAAGTTTCTCGCTTTTTCCGCCGACTCCGTCTAATTCCTGCAACAACTGATTGATCACCCGCCGCGACGCTTCGTTCATCTGTTCCGTCCGTTTTGCGCCGAGCGCGTCAATCTCGTCTAAAAAAATCACCGCGCCGTCAGGCGACTTGCGAGCTTCTTGAAACAAATCGGCAAGTTGCTTTTCGCTTTGTCCGTAATATTGGCTCAACACTTCCGAACTTTTGATAACGTAAAACGGCAATCCCAATTCTCCCGCGACTGCGCGGGCAAGCAACGTTTTTCCCGTGCCGGGCGGTCCGTACAAAAGCATTCCGCCGCCGGAAGAGATACCATATCGTTGCAGTTTTTCGGGGTATTTTAACGGATAAATCAATCGTTGCAACAACGTTTCTTTGACGATTCCCAATCCGGCAATATTCTCGAATGTCAACGTTTTTCCGCCGGAGGTTTTCACACAAGCCGCTTGTACGCAAGCCGGCGCGGGATTTTCGGCAGTCGATTCTTTTTCAAAATTCACGCTGCCGTCGAGCGTTAGCGACGTTTCGAGTAATTGTCCGGCACGTTTCACAAATCGTCGTTTTTCGTCCAACGTTTTCGCAATTTGTGCTTGCAGAAAGAGCAGCTCCGCGCCACGTGCCGTGTCGTCAGCCGCAGCGCGGCGGTCTCCTCGCTGTAACGCAAGATTCGCGCGGTCTAAAAACCCGGTGAGCAGTTCCGCCCAATCCGCAGGACTCATCGTTGCTTCTCCTGCTCGGACGCATGAGACGGCGTAACGTTTGATTGCGTATTGTGCTGCATCTGCCGCGCCGCGTCGATTCCTTTTGCCGCCACCGCGTCGATTGTTCGCAAAACGTCGTTGAGTTCGTTCGGTTGCGGCGACGTGGATTGCGTGACCGGCTGTGAAACCGTTTGCGGCTTCGCGGTGTGTTTCAAAGGAGTTTCGTGAATCAATTCCGCGTCAAGTTCCGCCATGAAATTATTGATATTACCGTCTTGCGCAACACCGTTGAGCTGCTCAACGCCGTCGCTGACCCCTTGCAACATTGCCACAAGTTTCTCTTGTTGCAGCGTTCCTTCAATGGTCGCTTCAGCAACATAATTTTCGAGTTCGCCCAAATCCATATCGCTGATAATCGACCCGACGCCGAGCTTCTCGAAAAACGCCATGTTTTCCTTGATGATAAGCATTCCTGTGACGGTCTGATACATCTTGTTGGTGTAAGCAAGCCGACTGTCAAGACCTTTGCGCCGCAGTTGCTGATTTTGTAACTTTTGCGCGACCGACCGCTTGAGCGATTCACGCCCCGCCGCGTGCGCCGCTTTGTATTCTTCTTTGAGTTGAAATTCGTCTCTTTCGTTTTTATCGTTCTCGATTTCGAGTTTTCGCAACTCGTTTTGCACGGTCAATTGTTCCCGCCGCAAATCCTCAAGCGGAAGCCGCTTGAGCGTCGGTTTTTTTTTCCTGCCAAACCATTTGCCGAATTTGTTGAGTATGCCCATTGATTCAAGTGAAAATAAAAATTATGTTTAAGAGTGAAAAATATAACGGTTATAAAAGGACTTCAGCGACTTGAGGGACAAGAGCGGCTCATGAACTTACGTTTTCATTCGGAAAAATCTTTTTCCGAAACATAAGTTTCCTGCGTCTCTTTTGTCCGCGAAGTCCCAAGTGTCCCGGTTGCTCGCCGGAATCCCGTCGGGGATTAAAATCATCGGCTTTTTTCTTTTGTTTACGCTAAATTGTTTACTGACAAAGGTTTCGGCGTGTACGCCGAGCGTTCCGCCGCTGGCAACGGAGCCGCCGTGGTGTACCACGAAGCTCTCGGGGGGTACCACGGAGCTTTCGGGGGGTACCACGGAGCTCTCGGGGGGTACCACGGAGCCCTCGGGGGGTACCACGAAGCTCTCGGGGGGTGCCACGGAGCCCTCGGGGGGTACCACGAAGCTCTCGGGGGGTGCCACGAAGCCCTCGTGGTGTACCACGGAGCCCTCGTGGTGTACCACGAAGCCGCCGGAACACGCGACGGCGGTTCTGTAACCGGTGACGAGCGCGCCGTAACCGGTGACGAGCGCGCCGTAACCGGTGACGAGCGCGCCGTAACCGGTGAC
>JAIRYX010000281.1 GCA_031267635.1 Planctomycetaceae bacterium | reverse complement strand
AACGTATCAAGCCATACGCGAATCAACGGGGCCTGACTTTCCGGTATTTATAAAAATAAATGTTACCGATGGTTTTGAAAACGGGGTTTCCTTTGACGATGTGTTATACTTATGCAAAGAATTAACACAAAAGGGAATAGACGCCATTGAAACAAGCGGAAACTGGAGCAATGTTCCAAAAGATTCAACATCGTTCTTTAAAAACGAAGCGGAAAATATCGCCACAAAAAATGAAACAAAAGTTATTTTAACCGGCGGTAATAAAGATTTTGAAGAAATGAGCAAAATCTTAAATTCCACAAAAATTGAATATTTTGGGATGGCAAGAGCCCTGGCAAAAAAACCTGGCTTGATCAATGAGTTTAAGAAATGTAACTATTCAGTCGATCAAACCCAATAAATCAATGGTAACTGAATAGTTATTGTCAATTTTAAATAACAAGTAATATATTTTATGTCATCATCACGCTACGACATTATCATCATTGGTTCCGGTCTTGCCGGGTTGACGGCGGCGAATGTTCTTGCGAAAGCGGGACACAAAGTTTTGTTGTTGGAACGCCATTTCAAACTCGGCGGGTTGGCAACATGGTTTAACCGTCGCGGCGGCTGTATTTTCGACGTGTCGCTGCACGGTTTTCCGGTCGGCATGATCAAAAGCTGTCGGCGTTATTGGAACGACGAAATCGCAAGCCATATCGTGCAGTTAAAGCGAATCAAGTTTGATAATCCGCAATTTTCATTGACCACGACATTCAATCGCGACGATTTCACACGGTTGCTTATCGACGAGTTTAATCTGAAAGAATCGCAAGTCAAAGAATTTTTCGAGGTAGCACGAAACATGACGCATCTTGACAATGCGTCGATGACGACAAAAGAACTGTTCGACAAATTCTTTCCCGGACGCGAAGACGTTGTGCGGTTACTGATGGAGCCGATTACTTACGCAAACGGTTCGACGCTCGAAGATCCGGCACTGACTTATGGTATTGTCTTTTCCAATTTTATGTCGAAAGGCGTATTCACGTTCCAAGGCGGCACCGATCTTCTTATTAAACTGATGCGTGAAGAACTGGAACGAAACGGCGTTACCATTCAAACGCGCGCGGATGTGCAGAAAATCACGATACAAAATAATCGCGTTACTGGCGTTATCGTTGACGGTCTCGAAATTTCAGCAAAAGCGGTACTGTCCAACGCGAATCTCAAAGCGACAATTTTTGATCTTGCCGGACACGAACAATTTTCTCCGGATTTTATTGCGGAAGCGGAAGCGGTTCGGCTCAACAATTCGAGCACGCAGGTTTACATCGCGATTAAACAAGGAAAAACGCTTGACGAAGAAACGTGTGGCGACTTGCTTTTCAGTTCGAACGCTCCGGCATTTCGCACGGAATTGTTGCTAAGCCGGAACATCACCAGCCGGACGTATTCGTTTTATTACCCGAAAACTCGCCCCAATACCGACCGTTATTATGTCGTGGCAAGTACCAACGCGAATTACAGCGATTGGGCGAAATTGTTGCGGCCGGACTACGAAAAAAGCAAGCAAGACTTGATTGAAGAAACGTTGACCGCACTTGAAAAATACGTGCCGAACATCCGCGAAATTGTCGATTACACCGAAGCCGCCACGCCGGTGACGTTCAAAAACTACACCGCGCATTGGGACGGCGCAAGTTTCGGTACAAAATATGAAGGACTCGCAATCAGCCGCAATCTTCCGCAACAAATCGCCGGGTTGTATCACGCGGGTAGCGTCGGAATCATCATGTCCGGTTGGCTCGGTGCGGTGAATTACGGTATGATTGTTTCCAACGACATTGACGCTTATATGCTGGAAAATAAGGAACATTAGACCTTCTCTCTAACTGAAAATAAGAAGCATGCACAATTTAGACAGTCACAAAACAAAACGGTTTTGCTATATTTTCGGTGTTTGAGTAGGGGTAGAGAAAATATCTAATAGTAAAAAAAAGCGGAAACGGATAAAGCTTTTTCTTCGTGATAAAGAAAAATTTTCATTGATATCAATGTTGACAACGCTGTTTTTATAGAATATGATTTAAATATTGTTTTTCAACCAAAACTCAAATCGCTCAAAAATCACAGAAAAAGAGAGGAACATTATGAATTTACAAGAACGTTACGAACAGGATTACGCCGAAGTCAGTCAATTTTCGGTGGTTTCGTTTATGAACCGCGTTTATGCGTGGATGACGCTCGGACTTGCCGTAACTGGCGTGACGGCGTGGGGAATTTCGAGATTTGCTCCGACTGCGTTCGCGAGTAAAGGTGCGTTGATTGTTTTGCTGATTGCAATTCTTGCGGTCGTTTGGGGACTTTCCGCTACGGCAAGCCGATTGCCCGCACCTTTGGCAATTGCAGGTTTTCTGTTTTACGCACTTTTGGAAGGTGCGTTTTTCTCCGTCATTTTTCTGGTCTATCCGATAGCGTTGATCAGTATGACGTTTTTCGTAACCGCAGGCGTGTTCGGTACGATGGCGATTTTCGGTACGCTCACAAAAAAAGACCTGTCCGGCGTCGGTTCACTTTGTCTCATGGGACTTTGGGGAATCATTCTCGTTTTCATCGGACAATTTATTTTTCGGTTATTCGGCGCGGAAACGAGAATGTTGGATATTCCCATCAGCATTTTCGGCATTATTGTTTTTCTGGGTTTAACCGCATGGGACGCTCAAAAAATCAAACGACTATCACTCGCCGGCGAAACATCCACCGGTCTCGCAATTTGCGGAGCGTTGGCGCTTTATCTGGATTTTATCAATTTGTTTCTGTTTTTACTGCGTCTCTTCGCTGCGTCGCGGGATTAACGACGGTTAGAACATTTTTAGTTTTTAGACAAGATTGATAAAATTTTCGTAACGTAGTTACAATTTCAAAACTAAAAACGAAAGGTTGGGCAAACGATTGCTTTAATCGCAGAATCTCGAATACGAAACTTGTAACTTTTCGTTTTTAGCTTTCAATGAATTTCTTCCCGTCTCCCGCTTAATACTTCACGCCTCAATATGATGTCCAACACATTACGTCGCCAAATACTCGGAATTTTTACCTTGCTATTGTTTGGTACTTGTTTGATTATGTCTTGTTTTACGTCTGCGCCAGGACATTTACAGCACACGACCGAATCGTTTTTTCGCCTGGCTGTTTTACTAGGCGTAGCATGGCTGGCGTGGAATGATTTATTGCGGATTCCGAGATGGCTTTACTTTTTGGGACCAATTATCGTGATTGGCGTTTTAGTATTCCCGAAAGTAACGTTGATTTTGCTTCTAATTTTCGTGCCGATCTGGTTTTTCATACGTTTTTTATGTTTTATCAGTCAACCGCTCACACAGCAACAACGTTCTTCTCATAAAAAAACTCCGCCGCGAGAAAAATAATGTCCTGTAGAATAAAGTCTATACTGTCCCAGTTTTTTGTTTTTAGGACAGAGGATTAGCAGAATTTTATTTAATACTGGGAACTTCCCAAAACCTCCCCCAAATATTCGTAAACCCTTATTTTTCAACGGTCATATTTGTTGAAAATGAGGTTTTTAGAAGTTCCCATCCGTGTTTTTTGTTCCAAACCTTGCAATTTTGGTCAAAATATACTCAAAATGCATCCACGTCCCGATTCTCAAAAGTCCGGTCAGTCCGACATGTTCAATCGTCGTCTCGACGATTTTCTCTACGAAACGCACGAGATCATCCAGCTCGCACATCATGTTGATTGGAACCTGTTCGATCGCCAATACGATTCCCAACCCCAGCGCCGCCAACGCAAATATTGAAATCAATAACTCAAATGGGGAAGCCAGAAACCGAGTTGTCGGCGCCAGCAACTCAATTGTTGGCGCCAGCAACTCAATTGTCGGCACCAGCAACCCGATTGTCGGCACCAGCAACCCGATTGTTGGCGCCAGAAATGCGATTATTGATAAGAATTTTATTCTGAATGTTGAGAATTGTCCTTGTAATCCTTACGATGGTCAGACGCTTGCGAAGACGATAGCCGACGGCGAAAAAATGACGGGCGTTTCGATACGCGAAATATCCGCCGACACACATGATGCCAAAAGCGACTACAAAGGCGATGCGAAGATATTGATTCACGGAACGAGTAACGCGGGACTTCGCGGTTGCGAAAAACGCCGCAAGAAACGGCGAACCACCCAGTTCCACGCTGATTTTTTTCGTATCCGCCTTGTTTTGCCGCCTGGCTTGTGAGTCAAATGAAATTGCGACTGATAAGATCGCGACGATGAAATTTTCACTGGAATTTTTTCAGGGACGACTAGATAGATAATCATACTTCGAACTGAATTGAAATGCTGCATAACATGAGGTTTTAAAACAAAGCAACCTCCAGTAGTAAAAAGCTTTTCCTATAACCAAACCTCATTACCTCATTGTGGCATTGTATGAGCGGCTACACCAATTCCTTTTGAAGATTTCCCACGACATTTTCGCAACACCGCATGATTCCTGAGACGTCTAATCCAAGATTTGCCAGCAATTCTTTTCGTTCGCCATGCTCGACGTATGCGTCGGGAATGCCGAGACGATAGAGCTGGCGGGCGTCGAGATGTTCCTCTGCCGCTGATTCAAGAACTGTGCTACCGAAACCGCCAGCAAGCGTTCCTTCCTCAATGGTTATCAAAAATTGTCCGCAGCGTAACGGTTCTAAAATCGTTGACGTGTCTAACGGCTTGACGAATCGGGCATTAATAACTCCTACGTCAAGACCGTGCGATTCTAATCGTTGCACGGCAGTCATCGCATCGGCAAGTTGTCCGCCTAGCGCGGCAATCATGCCGTCGGTTCCGTGACAAAGAATTTCCGCCTTGCCATATTCAACCGGATGAAATTCGCCACCAATTACCGGAGCCGCCGCTTTGGGATAACGAATCACCGCCGGAGCATTCAACGAAACCGCAAATTGCAACATCGGCGTTACGTCTTCCGCACAACCCGGCGCCATAATAGTCAGATTCGGAAACGGTCTTAAATACGCAATATCAAAAACGCCGTGATGCGTCGGTCCGTCCGCTCCTACAATTCCGGCACGATCCAACATCAGCGTTACCGGAAGTTTTTGCAACGACACTTCCTGAAAAATCTGATCGTAACTTCGCTGCATAAACGTGCTGTAGATATCAACGATCGGACGCATTCCCGCTTTCGCCAACCCCGCCGCAAAAACAACCGCGTGCGACTCGCAAATCCCAACGTCGAAAAAACGATCGGGAAATCGTTCCCGAATCGGCTCCAGCATATTTCCCTGACACATCGCCGCCGTGATAACGCAAACTCGCCGATCGTCTGCCATCAACCGCAAAATCGAATCTCGCGCCCATTCCGTATAAGACGACGGTTGATTTGATTCACATTCAATAATCGCTTCTTTCGGCGAGAGATCAATTTGTTTGAGAAGACGCGAAGAAACGGATGTTTGCGTTCTGGAGTTTTTTTTGCAGCCGTTTTTCTTGACTTCCGGCGACGGCGAATGATATGCGGTCGGGTCTTGCACGGCGGGTTGATAACCGCGTCCTTTTTCAGTCAAAACATGCAATAATACCGGTTCTTTGTATTCGCGTACCATTTTGAGATAACGCTGTAATTGCGTGATATTATGACCGTCCACAGGACCGAAATACTGAAACCCTAATTCCTCGAACAAAACGCCGCCGAGCAATCCGGCTTTAATCGCCGTTTTGAGATTGCCGAGTATTCGTTCAAACACATTGCCCAATGTGGGAATTTTTCGCGTCAAACGATGGACTTCGCATTTAAGTGTGAGATACGTCCTGTGCATCCGCAACGAATCAAGATAACGTCCCAGACCGCCGACTCGCGGGCAGATTGACATGTTATTGTCGTTGAGAATAACCGTCACATTTTTTTTAAGCCAACCGGCATGACACAACGCCTCCAACACAACCCCCGACGCGAGTGCGCCGTCGCCGATAACCGCAACGCTGTGGCGCGGCAGTTCTCTTTCTGCGGAATGTGTCGCCGCATGTGGTTCGCTTTTTTCGTTCTTTTTCGATAATAATTCATCGCCGCATTTCATGCCGAGCGCCGCGCCGACGCTGCAACCGGCATGACCGGTTACGAAAAGATCGTAATCGCTTTCCGCCGGATTCGGATAGCCCATCAATCCGCCGAGCGTCCGTATCGTGCCGATTTGCTGATACCGCCCGGTCAGCATTTTGTGCGGATAAACCTGATGTCCCGTGTCCCAAATCAATCGGTCGTAAGTGAAATCAAACACCGTATGCAGTGCGATACACAGTTCGACAACGCCGAGATTCGACGCAAAATGCACAGATCTCTGCTCTGCCAAACGGCATAACTCTTCCCGGATTTCGTCCGCTAATTGCAACAATTGCGGCTTTGTCAACGATGTTAAATCATGCGGCGATTGAATCGTCGGGAGAATATTTTGCGTCATTTTTTTCTGTCCAACAAGTGTTGCGTCAATCCGACCATGCACTTATAAACAATGCTGTCGCTTTTGAAAATATCCAGCGCATCGCAAGCCGCCCGGACTTTTGCATACGCTTGTTTCCGGCTTTCATCTACGCCGAGAAACGACGGAAACGTTAATTTTCCCTGCGAAATATCTTTACGGACATGTTTTCCGGTCGTTTCCTCGTCGCCGGTTACGTCTAATAAATCGTCGGTAATTTGAAATGCCAAACCGTAATTGCGTCCGTATTCTTCCAATTTCTCCATTTGCAAACGAGACGCGCCGCCGATAGTCGCACCCATCCGCAATCCCGCAAGAATCATGCTACCGGTTTTGCGTTGATGAATTGATTCCAGAAATTCAAGCGACGGCGCACCATTAGCTTTCCAAGCCATGTCGTCTGCTTGACCGCCGACCAAATCGCACGGTCCGCACGCTTCCGCGAGAATCGCCACACAACGTCCGGCAATATCTTTCGGAAAAATATGTTTGCTGATAACTTCGTAGGCGTATGCCTGCAATGCGTCGCCTGCAAGAATCGCACTTGATTCGTCATATTTAATATGGCACGTCAATTGACCGCGCCGCAAATCATCGTTATCGAGAGCGGGTAGATCGTCGTGAATCAGCGAATAAGTGTGAATCATTTCAATCGCGCATGCGGCGGGAATCGCGTGAGACCGTAACGTTCCGCACAACTCGCACGCTAACAACGTCAAAGTCGGACGAATACGTTTTCCTGTCGATAGCAAACTATAACGCATCGGTTCTGCGAGATATTGAGGGCAACGCTCGCCGAAATCGGTGTATTTGTCCAGTTGTGTATTAATTTCTCCTCGCAACAACTCAAGATAATCCGAAATCTGCCGCTTTTCGCGTTCTGATAATTCCACCATGACTCTCTTGCCTTATCTGTTTATTTTAATTTCCGCTTGGGAAAAATGCCGTTCGGTAGTGTAATCCGTTTGATGTATAAAGTAAACGCAAAATCGCATTCCATTTAAAAAAATTGTAACTATTCAGTCGTTCAAACCCAATAAATCCGCACAGGGCAACGGACTATTATCCGAAAGATTTTACTATTGCAACCCTTATTTATCAAGTTTCCCTTAATAGCCCACAAAGCCCTCAAACACGCCCTTATGCCCTTATTTTTTCGATATGGAAGTAACATACAATATAAAACACAAACATTTACCGATAAATTTGATAAAATGATAGGTTTTTATCAAAAAAAATTAAACGAAAAATAAGGGAATAGAGAAATAAGGGCGCGCATATTAGTACAATTTGGGGGCTACTAATGGAACTTAATAAATAAGGGCTACAATAATATTTCCCGGTGAAATTGACTGTAACTCTACAGTTACACAAGTGTGGATTTATTGGCTTTGAACGACTGAATAGTTGCCAAAATTTAAATCATTGAAAAATTTTTTTATCGGCCATGATACTCTACCTATTATGTTGAATCCACAAGCGCTGATAAAATTTAAACTACGGAATAAATATGAGACACTAAAAACAATTTTTCTGTTTATTTTGTATCCTGTAATTTAAAATTCTTTTCGTGATTTTTCATGGCTTGCGTGGACAAAAACCTCAATTTCACAATTATACATTCCACAATCAAAAATTGCCACTGATTCGTTGCTGAACTCCTAATTAATTAATTAATTAATTATTTAATTATTTATGGAGTTTCATAGACGAAAATAAAAGTACAATTTTTATTCTCGTTGTGAGAAGTATATATTATTTTACGAGATTTTTAGCCAAAATCAAATGACATTTCATTTTCTTCGTTTTCCGATTCCTCGGCATTTGTTTTCCGCACACGCTTTCGACGAGTCGCGCGTGTTGGCTTATTGTCTGAAATTTCTAAGACAGCATCACTGGTGCGGTGTTGCCCCGGACGTGCGATATCGGAAAGAAATTGATTTTCCGTCAAATTTTCGGTTTCAAGCGTTCCAGAGGCGTTCACTTTTTTCAAAATTTCGATTCGCCGTTCCGCATTTTGCAAGGTTGCATAACACTGACGTAATAATTTGATCCCTGTTTCATAATTTTGTAACGCCGTTTCAAGATCCACCTGCCCCGCATCAAGCGACCGGACAGTCTGTTCCAGTCGCTCAAGCATAACCTCAAACGGAAGATCGGAAAAATCTTTGTTACCGGAAAGGGTTTGGTTTTCTTGTGTCATGCTTCCGGTTCCGCCTTAATCACTTTGACAGAAAGCATTTTATCGCCTTTTCTGATATCTTCGACAACATCTTGCCCATCCATCACTTGCCCAAAAATCGTGTGTTTTCCATCGAGCCAAGGAGTTACCGCACGAGTGATGAAAAATTGGGAGCCGTTGGTATTGGGACCGGAATTTGCCATTGAAAGAATACCGGGAGCATTATGTTTCAGATCGGGATGAAATTCGTCATCAAATTTATATCCCGGTCCGCCGGTTCCATCGCCAATCGGACATCCGCCTTGAATCACGAAATCAATGATAACCCGATGAAATTTCAAACCATTATAGAAGCCCGATTTCGCCAAATCTTCAAAATTTTTGACTGTCCGCGGAGCTTTGTCAGTAAACAATTCCAGTTTAATTGTGCCTTTTTCAGTTTCAATCAGTGCAATTTTCATAAAGTAATGTTTTTGTTTTCTAAATTTTCAAAGTAGGTTATTATTTTCAAAGTAAGTCATTAAATTTTAGTACAAAAATTCAATTAACCAAGTTGCGCGATTCTATTATAACATTTGCCGTTTCTCTATTGACATTGTGCAGTAAATGCAAAAATCACTTAATTCTATTTTATTATTTGTTTCCCTTTCGGTCAACCATTTCCGGTCAATCATAGAAAATTTTTATGATTGTTCTTTTTTAATATCTGTTTAGGGAATAAAAGATGTTTGTACTAGACCTTTTCTCTAACCCATTTTTTTTCCATTTAGTTTGCGAGTGCTGCAATTGTAACGCGCATTTTTTTATTGAGATTATTGATTGGGGTATTGTTGTTTATAGGAGTTGCAATGTTTTCATTCGCGTTTTTTCTCATTGTTTGATTCTATACTTTTTTTGCTGCTTTCGTAGTTGACGAGAGCACAGATGAGTGTTACACGAATATCGTGTCGGCGGCGTCGATTACGGTACCTGTCTTTCAAAATTCGAAACGTTTTAATTGTCCGATTGACATGTTCAATCGCCACTCGTTTTCTGGACAATCGGCAATTGTACGCCTTTTCCAATTCCAGTA
>JAIRYX010000246.1 GCA_031267635.1 Planctomycetaceae bacterium | reverse complement strand
TTTTGGACGTTCGCCCAAAGGGACACGAGAGACATCAGGGACTTTGGGGACTCATTTTTCTGATTTTGCAAACTCTTCGGCGGATTTCCGGTTTTCTTTTTCAAGAAACTCGCCCTGTCCCAATTGTCCCTGGAGTCCCTCGTGTCCCTTGGATTGCTCTCTTGTCAGTTCGTGAGAATCGGAAAATGCTTGTGCGTTTTCTTTCAACGTTTCCAAGTCACGGCGGGGAAATTGCCACGCGCGTTCGACGGCTTTTTGGACGGCAACTTGTAACGCCGCGTAATCCGCGTCGTTGGAATCGGAATAAACCGCACGCGAGCAGGTCTTTCCGGCGTTTTCTTTTTGCACCGTATTATTCTCCCGCCGCTCAATATTACTCTCCCGCTGACCGATCTTATTCTCTCGCTGTTCAATATTATTCTCCCGCTGCCCGATCTTATTCTCCCGCCGCTCAATATTATTCTCCCGCTGTTCAATATGATTGCGGGCAAGCGGCGCGAGAAGAAAGCGGCTCTTTTCCGGCGCGTTCAAGTCAATCCAATCCAGCCGCGACACGTCTTCCGCTTGATGGCACTCGGCGCAGCGTTTCCGGTGGACAGAGAGAATCGTTTGTTTTAAGTCCACGTCCGCCGTCAAGTCGTAAGCCGGCGCGGCGGGGCGGGAATTGACGAACCGGTCATGATACGGCGCGTTCGCGTCAATCCATGCGACCAATCGATACCAATCTTCACTTTCCGGCGAAAGCGTATGATACTTGGCGCATGCTCCCGCACGAATCGCGTCGATCAATTTGCTTCGCGACGAACCAAACCGGCGAGTTTGCGTTATTTCCTCCGCCGAAGCGTGTTTGTAGGAATAAGTAATCAAGTTGTTCTCAATGATTGTCCGGTAAGAACGATTGAGACCGTCGAACTGAAAAGACCGGTAAGGCGTTTTCATTGGCGCGGCGGCGGTCAAACCGCCGGAAAAATCAAGTCCGGCTGACGGCTTCAAGCCGGAATGACACTTGACGCAGTGACGATCAAAGACCGGCTGGACGTCCGCGAGATAATTGACGCATCGTTCCGAACCCCACGGCGGCGGAATCGGGAGAAACGGTTGACGTTTGAACGCCAGCGCGTTCCGGTTCGTTACCGGAACGCTTCGCGATTCATGACAGCCGACGCAACTCCGTGATTCCCCCGGCTGGAAACTGATGAAAGAACGCATCCGTTTGATCTCCTGTTTGTTCGCGTCTAAAAGCTGGAAGTAAACCGAAACGCCGGATGGAACGTAAAACGACGTGCTGCCGTCCGCCAAAACCGGAACTTCGCCGTAAATAAGAACCGGCGCCCAATTCAATCCCCAACTGCTGCCATCGACTTCATAACGCTGTCCGCCGGTTTCTTTGGCGTAGGGCCACCCGATCTTTCGGGCAACGCGGATATATTTTACTTCGCCTTGTTTCACGTCGTCCGCGCCGTAAGTGACGTCGGTAATCACGCAAACCGCCGCATTATCGTCTTTATCGCCGAGCGAAGTCTCCTTGTTTTCCGCGAGAAGCGGCGGCTTGGTTCGCGGACAAAGCGGCATGGCGCACGAGGATGAAATGTCGGGATCGGCGTAAATCAATTCTTTGTTTCCGAACACGTCGATAAGATAAACGCCGTAGCCGGTTTCGTCCGCACCGCGAAAGGTTGGCGGCGAACCCTCGCGATGTTCATTGCTGTACGTGTAAGACGCGAGGAAAAATTTGTCGGAAAGCGGAAAGGGAGTCGTATAATATCCGCCGTTTTCGCGGCAGCCGCCTTCGTCCACCGGCGTCCCGGACATCCCGCCTTCGGGCGGAAAAACGCCCGGCGTGACGATTCGGATTCCGTCTTTGTTGTTAATTCCTTTGTTGGGCGACAAAAGACAAACCGGTCCGCAAGGCAAGGTGTGATGCCCCGCCGCGACGGAAACAAATTTCCGGTCTCCTTCCTCCGATTGCGGAACTTTCGGGATTTCTCGCGTGCCTTCAAACGCCCACGGATTGTCAAGGTGCTGTTTGAAAACGGCGTCGGCGTTTGTTCCGTCGGGGTGAATCGACCAAACGGCTTGAATATTCGCCCAACCGCGTTCCTGATATTCCCATCGGCAATAACCGATTGTTCCGTCGTTGAACACGTGCGGCTGATAATCGCCGTCTTTATTGTAACTTAACCACCGCATCCCGCTGCCGTCCGGTTTCACGGAAAATAAATTGCAGGACGTTTCATCATGGAACGGTCCGTTATTGCATTGCAGCGAGAAACCGCATCGCTCCGAGACGAAAACGATATTGCCGTTGGGAAGATAAGCGGGATCAAGGTCGCTCCACATTTCATGATTCGTGATTTGCCGCAAGCCGGTTCCGTCGGTGCGGATTTCATAAATATGAATCGGTTCCTGCGAAAGCCGAAGCGTATGTCCGCTTAAACGTTCTTCACCGACAGGAATGGGCCAACCTTTGAACGGGAAATTTTCTTGTTTGGCGTAACCGAACACGATTCTATCGCCGTCCCACCAAAGATCCATCCCGCGAACATGCCCAACTCCGAGTTGTCCGTTGATGAGCGGCGTAACTTTTTGACCGACACCGTCCGTCGCAAACGGTTGCTCCAAAACATAAAGATCGCCGCCGGGTTTGGACGCCCAAGGAATATGATTCAAACAAATGTCGGGATAGGTTTGCTGCGTGAAAACTTTGACGAACAGCAACTTGTCAAAGTTCAAAAGCGGATTACGAAACGCAAGCTCGCGTCCCAATCTTCGCAACCGCAAATATTCCGCTTGTTCCTCGTGAGAGATGTTTTTTGCGGCGTCGTGCATTTGCGTTTCCAGATCGGCAACGTCAACATTCCACGACTTCAAATACTCAAGCAGTTTGGCAATGCGTGCCCTTGTTTCTTTTATGGGGTATTTGGGATTCAATTCGGGATTCGGCTTTTTCTTCGCAACCGACCATTGACTCAAACTGCTTTGATTTGCGGTTTTCCAAAGAGCGATATTTTGCGGATCGTCAAACGAATAAATTTCCACTTCGTCAAGATGGAAAAAGATCGGCGTTTCACTCGGAATTTGCAACCGAACATATCTTGCGGCGGCTTTTCCTTGTTCCAAAATGATTTCGAGCGGCTTTCCGCCGGAGATTCCGCCGAAATGTTTGCCCGCACAATCATAGAGGAGCGTCCAATTTTTCGCGTCGTCCGAAATCAAAACTCGCATCGTGTCGGCGTTATGTAACCCCGGCGCGTAATCCAATCGATTATAAACAACGATACGCGAAATGGGAGTGATCTTTTCGAGATCGACTTGCCAGTAAGGATTTTTTTCCTGACTTGTATGAAACGCATAGCGACCGTTCTTCACGCCGTCCACCGCTCCCATCGCGTCGCTCTTGGTCGTAACCTGTTCGCTATCGCCCGAAACGACAGCATGCCATGATTCCGCCTGCTTCAGCCAGTCCGCCTCAATTTGCTCCCGCGTTACGCCGCCTGTTTCCGCCGTAACGAGAAGGGGCGGCAACGAAGCGAGGAAAAATATTATGAAAAAGAAGGGGTTGTAATACATTGGGTTCTCCTTTTGTAACTATTCAGCGGACTGTTCGTTCATACGTAACATGAGTCAGTAAAATGTCGATTAAGGTTTACTCTTCAATTCAAAATCAAAAGTATTGTTTCCTTTAACCACCGTTTCGGTAAACGGGGTTTTTTCGGGAACAAGATAAATGTCCGCTAGTAGTTCGCGGGGGCGTAAATCTTTTTCTTTTTCTCCCGTTGAAGAATTGGTATAGTAAGAACGTCCGTCCCAATGCTCCTCAACTTTACTGAAAGTTACCGTGTATTCTCCCGGCGTCGTGCCTTGATTGGCTTTTCCAGCAGGCGTTTGGAGTTTATAAATGCCATTTGCATCAGTAAACCCAACCGCGTTACTGCCGCTTTCTTGACTTTTGGGCGTGAAATAAACGGTAACTTGCGCCGCCGGTGCATTATCTAACGCTACCTTACCGGAAACAACGCTAAATTTTGAACCGCAACCGCTTACCCCGAATATAATCCAAGCAACGCTTGCAATCAAGAGCTTACAAGTTTTGGTGTGAATTGTTTTCATTTTTTGCCTTTATTCTGTTGATAATGCTTTGGGACTCGCTTTTTTGACTTTGGAGACTCTTTACAGAATCTTCACTCTGTTTCAGAAGTCTCTCAAGTCCCAATTGTCCCTCCTTATCATTCACTCTTTTACTTTAATTGATTGATTTTGCTTCACCGCCGTTAATTGAGCCGATTGCTCCCCACACGCCGAAAGTCGAAGGACCATTATAACCAGCCGGAGGATAACCGCCGGGATTCCCGCCTGTATAAGGAGGCGTTCCATGATACCCTAACGGCAAATTGATTTCGCCGGAATCAATCGTATCTGAAATAAAATGTACCGAACCGTCCGCAAAACCGCCGTTGACTCCACCGGTATGATAGCTGCTTGCGGTGGATAACGTCCAAGCGTTATCATTCGCGCGGCAAGTCGGCATATTCGGCGGAAGAATCGTTTGAAAAACAGTGTACATTTGAGGCGAGCAACTCCAAAAACGTCCGCGTCCCGACCAATCATCGCCGGTCAATGTACCGTCGGTAACTTGAGAGGGATCAAGCATTCCGTTTGCACCTCTGACGGCAAGACACGCGGACGGATTCAAATTATTTGGGCGGAAAGCCGTTGAATTGACGAAACCGGATTTAACTTTCGGATCGCCGTTGGGACCGGTACAAAGTTCTGAAAGCGTAATCGTATTACTTGTGCCGTCGGTAATACTTGCCAACGAATAAGCAACAGGCGAACCATTACTGCCGGGTCTTTCGTTGCGAAAAACGCCGCGACCAACCCAATCCCACGCCGACCATTTATCGCCGTGCGTGTTGAGACAATAGTTCGTATGTCCCACTGTTGTTCCATCGTTGGGAGTTGTGAAATTTCCGTCAGAAGGACATCCGAACGCGCTGAGACTGATAGCGTAAGGACTGGCAACGCTCGCACCGCTTGCGTCAAAAACCCACGCGCGTCGCGGGATAGGAATCCATGAATCGTTTGCTGTACCGGAGGAATATTTTGTTTGCGCGCGTTGCAAACATTCGGTAACTTGGCTGAAAACCACCGCTTGCTCAATATACGGCGTCAGCAGGACGAACGCGCTAATATGCTCCGTCCAAGGTAATTTGTAACCCGTGTCCACGCCTGTCACTTTATACGCTTGGCAGACCATCGAGTCGTGCTGACCGGCCGGAAAGCGTTTGTGGACGTCGTGAAAATTGTGTAACGCCAATCCCAATTGCTTGAGATTGTTCGTACACTGCATCCGACGCGCCGCTTCCCGCGCGGCTTGAACGGCGGGTAATAGAAGAGCGATCAAGACTCCTATGATCGCAATCACCACGAGAAGTTCAACGAGCGTAAAAGCCCAATGCGCGGGTTGGTTGGTTGGTTGGTTGGTTGGTTCACCCCTTTTAATTTTACCGCAAATCGTTTCAACATGATAGTACCCTCCAGTTTTTTAGTTTTAGCGGAAAAGTTGTTTTAACAAAAAAACGTCAACATTTCGGTTCTTTTGTTTCCGCATTTTTACATTATTGAAAGAATGTAATGCAAGAGCAATAACATTGTTAGATTGAATATTATTTTTGAACAAAAAGACAAGTCGCTTGAACAAAAAGACAGGTTTTGCAAAACAAATAACTTTTTCGCCATAAAATATGATGGCGAGCTGTGATATTTGATAGCTATCCATAAAATATGACGGGCAATGTTATCAAAAAGATTCTTACGGTTCATGAACTTGTAGGAAAATTTCTCTGATTATTATTACCCTTTTGGTCAGCGATTTCAAGTTAAGCCGAATGGCTTTATTTTTCTTGGTTTAGTAGTTTTTTTGTTGAAATATGGCTCTTTCTTTTCGTATTTTTTTGTAACTATTCAGTCGCTCAAACCAAATAAAAATACGGGAATCAAGGGCGCATATTGGGGGTTTTGCTGGCTACTCAGGGAAATTTGATAAATAAGGGCTGCAATAAGAAAGCCGTTCGGGCAACTGAATAGTTACAGTATTTTATAAATCAATCCCTCCCCAAA
>JAIRYX010000192.1 GCA_031267635.1 Planctomycetaceae bacterium | reverse complement strand
GCCGGACCGATTGTGATTGGTCAGGCGTGTGAATTTGATTATTCGGGAACGCAGGCGTGTAAGGCGTTGCGTGAAGAAGGGTACGAGGTGGTGTTAATCAACTCGAATCCCGCGACGATCATGACCGACCCGGAAACCGCGAACCGGACGTACATTGAGCCGATCACGCCGGAGTACGTTACGGCGGTGCTACGAAAAGAACGTCCTGACGCATTGCTGCCGACGCTCGGCGGACAGACCGCGCTGAATACCGCGTTCAAAGTCGCTGAAATGGGCGTGCTTGAAGAACTCGGTATTGAGATGATCGGTGCCGACCGCGACGTGATTCACCGCGCCGAAGACCGCGACGCTTTCCGCGAAACAATGCTTAACATCGGCATCGATTTGCCGCGAAGCGCATTAGCGCATAATATGACCGAAGCGGCGGAAGCGGTGGCACAAATCGGATTGCCGTGCGTGATTCGTCCGGCATTTACGCTCGGCGGAACCGGCGGCGGAATCGCGTATAATCGGCAGGAGTTCGAGCAAATCGCCGCCGACGGACTCGCGGCAAGTATGGTTACGGAAATTCTCATTGAGGAATCGCTTGAAGGTTGGAAAGAGTTTGAAATGGAACTGATGCGCGACCGCAAAGACAATGTCGTGATCGTTTGTTCCATCGAAAACCTTGACCCGATGGGGATTCACACCGGCGACTCGATTACGGTTGCTCCGGTGCAAACGATGACCGACCGCGAATATCAGAAGATGCGCGACGATTCTTTTCGTATTATTCGCGAGATCGGCGTTGAAACCGGCGGATGCAATATTCAGTTCGCGCAAAACCCGAAAAACGGACGTCTAGTCGTCATCGAAATGAATCCGCGAGTCAGCCGTTCATCCGCGCTGGCGTCGAAAGCGACCGGATTTCCTATCGCAAAAATCGCCGCAAAAGTTGCTGTCGGTTACACGCTTGATGAAATCCCCAACGACATCACACAAAAAACGCCGGCATGTTTCGAGCCGAGTATCGACTATTGCGTCGTCAAAATTCCGCGATTCGCGTTTGAAAAATTTCCCGGCGGAAGCGAACGGTTGACGATTCAAATGAAATCGGTCGGCGAGGCGATGGCGATTGGACGCACATTCAAAGAAGCGTTGCAAAAAGGAATCCGTTCCATGGAGTTCAAAAAATTCGGACTCGGATCGCCCAACGACGCGGACGCGGAATCCAAAACGCTGGAGGAATTGTTGCTAGAAATGTACACGCCGTCGAGCGACCGGTTGTTTCAGATGGCGAGTGCGTTTCGGCTTGGCGCGTCGGTCGAGCAAGTTCAGAATATCACGAAAGTTGACTCTTGGTATTTGCGTCAAATTCAACAACTCGTCATGGAAGAACAACGCTTAGCGAAAACAAAGCTGACCGAAATGACCGTCGAAGAAATGCGGCGAATCAAACGTCTCGGTTTTTCTGACCGGCGGCTCGGCGAGATTATGGCGTGTGGCGAACAAGCGGTGCGGCGTTGGCGGCTTGAGCGTCACATTGACGCCGTGTGTAAATTGGTCGATACCTGCGGCGCGGAATTTGAAGCGATGACGCCGTATTACTATTCGACGTATGAAGAAGAGGACGAAACGCAAATTGATTTCAATCCGCAAAAGGAAAAAATTCTAATTCTCGGCGGCGGTCCGAATCGGATTGGGCAGGGAATCGAGTTTGATTATTGCTGTTGTCACGCGGCGTTTGCGGTGCGCGATTGCGGTTACGAAGCAATTATGATGAATTGCAATCCCGAAACGGTTTCAACCGATTACGACACGTCTGACCGTTTGTATTTTGAGCCGTTGACGCTCGAAGACGTATTAGGCGTGGTACGGCGTGAGAAACCGAAAGGCGTGATTTTGCAATTCGGCGGACAAACGCCTCTCAACATTGCGCAGATGCTCTTCGACGAAGGCGTGCCGATTCTCGGAACGTCGGTTACGTCAATTGCGGCGGCGGAAGATCGAAATCTTTTTTCGGCAATGCTCGAAAAATTGGACATTCGCCAAACGCCGAATGCGACGGCGATTGAATTGGGCGAAGCGGTCAATAAAGCGGCGGCGATTGGCTATCCGGTGTTGATGCGTCCCAGTTTTGTGCTGGGCGGCGCAAAAATGGAGATTGTTTTCAGTGAACAGGATTTGCGGGAATATTGGCAAAACCTGCATGTTTACTGCATGAAAGCGGACGTTACCATCGACCGCGGTCACCCGATTCTAATTGATCATTTTCTCGAAAACGCGATTGAAGTTGACGTGGACGCGCTTTGCGATGGTAAACGAGTTTATATTGCCGGCGTCATGGAACATATTGAAGAGGCGGGAATCCATTCTGGAGACTCGGCATGTTCGATTCCGC
Source organism: Planctomycetaceae bacterium (assembly GCA_031267635.1). Taxonomy (GTDB): domain Bacteria; phylum Planctomycetota; class Planctomycetia; order Pirellulales; family Thermoguttaceae; genus WRMR01. Next base: position 2,649 of record JAIRYX010000192.1, on the reverse strand, counting down.
CGCAAACGTTGCCTCACTGGCTTGTTTGTCAGATTGAAAACATTACGGAACAAATCGCGTTTGAATTACAAGTTCGCGGTTTAGTCAATTTACAACTTGCCGTCAAAAACAATGTGATCTACGTGCTGGAAGTGAATCCGCGTGCAAGCCGTACCGTGCCGTTTGTCAGTAAAGCGACAGGCGTGCCGATTGCACAACTGGCGACGAAAATCATGCTCGGCGAAACGCTGGATTCGCTCGGAATCGGCAAATCGCGGCGTGAGGTGGAACATGTCGGCGTGAAAGAATCGGTTTTCCCTTGGACGCGATTCCCCGGCGTGGACGCGAAACTCGGTCCTGAAATGAAATCGACAGGCGAAGTGATGGGCATTGATCACTCCTTTGACGCGGCGTTTGCCAAAAGCCAGATCGCCGCCGGGCTTGACGTTCCGCAGAAAGGAAACGTATTTATTTCCGTCAAAGATTCTGACAAACCTTATATCGGCGAAGTGGCAAAAGAATTAAAGAATCTCGGTTTCAACATTATCACGTCGCGCGGCACGGGAGAAACGTTGGAAAGTATGGGAATCGAAGTACGGACGATTGCTAAAATTATTGAGGGCGCACGTCCAAACATTTTGGATTTGATGATTGACAATCAGGTGCAACTGATCATCAACACGCCGTCCGGGAAAAACCCGCACCGCGACGAAGTAACAATCCGTTCAACGTGCATTCACCGCAACATCCCGCTGGTCACAACAATCCGCGGCGCACACGCATGGATTCAGGCAATCCGCTACATCACACAAAACCCCGAAACCAATGTCACGCCGATTCAAGATTATTTGTAAATACCTCAAATCGTAAACCAAAACCTCCGATTACAACGCAAAATATGAGCTGACCGTTTAAGAGTTTCTTGTGACTGTCCCGATTTTAGAGACAAAAGGGGCTGCAGACATTTGAGGGGCAAATTTTGTTTATCGTAACTATTCAGGTACTCAAACTAAATAACTCCGTACCGGACAATTGGGGCGTTATAGTCAATAAATATTACCTCTTGCCGCCCTCTTGTTTATAAAGTTCCCTCAGTCGCCCCCAATTGTCCAAAAATCCACCCTGATTCCCTTATTTTGTATTCAAGTTTTTTGAGTATTTCGTTTTTTGGGGACAATACTTGAAAACGCAATAGAAAATTCTGGCGTCAGTTGCCCAAGTCACATAAAGCCGCACTTGGTCAACTGAATAGTTACGAATCCCGGACGATTATCTATCTACAGCCAAATCCTTACCGTGGAATAATATTTTATACATCGGCAGTGTATAACGCTGTACACTGCCGATATATAAGTTGCTTTACCCAGAATATCCAAAGCGCCTACAAGACCCCGTAATTCCTCCCCAAAATGCGAAACAAGCAGAAAGTTTTGTATTCTGTATTGCCGTTGAAGTAGACGAAAAATAGACCTTTTCTCTAACCCTATCAATAGACCGAACACTATTCAAAAAACAGTTATTTTGTATTCACCTGTTTTGCCTAAACAACCTGATATGAAGTTAGAGAAAAGGTCTAATACAAGAAAGGTTATTTTTTGAAAAATCAAGCGTATAATTGCTAGGAGAGATCAACTGTTATTTGGAATCAATCAATAATTAAGCAAAGATGTCATTATTAACAAAAAATCTTGCCGACGAACTGGCTCGAAACGGGGATTTGTCTGACAGCGCTTTAAAAGCGTTGCTTGAGACGAACCGTTGCGATTTAGAACTTTTTAAGTTGGCGGATCAAGTACGGCGGGAAAATTACGGTACGGACGTTTATATTCGCGGACTGATCGAGCTGTCGAACTATTGCAAAAATAACTGTTACTACTGCGGTATTCGGCGAGACAATCCGAATGTTGAGCGTTACCGTTTAACCGAGGAACAAATTTTTTCCTGCTGTGAAACCGGTTATGGACTCGGTTTCCGCACGTTTGTTTTGCAAGGCGGCGAAGACGTTTATTTCAACGACGACCGAATGTGCGGTATCGTTTCGACAATCCGGCAACGTTACGCCGATTGCGCGATTACGCTTTCGCTCGGTGAACGACCGTTTGACAGTTACCGCAAATTGTTCGCTGCCGGAGCGAATCGTTATTTGCTGCGTCATGAAACCGCCAAAGAGGAGCATTATGCGAAATTGCATCCGGCGGGAATGCGCTTGCAAAACCGCAAAGAATGTTTATGGGAATTAAAACGAATCGGTTATCAGGTCGGTTCCGGTTTCATGGTCGGTTCACCGTATCAAACAACAGAACATCTGATTGAAGATTTGCGTTTTTTGCAGAAACTTCAACCGGCGATGATTGGTATCGGACCGTACTTGACGCATCACGACACGCCGTTTCATCATTTCCCCAACGGCGATGTACAGCTTTGTTTGCGGCTGATTTCGGTTTTACGGCTGATGTTTCCCTATGCGTTAATTCCGGCGACCACAGCGCTTGGGACAGCCGACCCACAGGGACGCGAGCTAGGACTCATTGCCGGCGCGAATGTCGTGATGCCGAATCTTTCTCCGGTCAGCGTAAGAAAGCTGTATGAGCTTTACGAAAACAAAATCTGCACCGGCGAAGAAGCGGCGGAGTGTCGATTTTGCTTGCACAACCGCGTCGCGTCGGTCGG
>JAIRYX010000121.1 GCA_031267635.1 Planctomycetaceae bacterium | reverse complement strand
CCCCCTCTCGTCGTTTTTTTACTTTTCAAACGGCTTTTTTTGTTTGAATCTATTGGCAAAAAATTGGTCTTGCCTGATTTTACCTTTTTGTTAATATCTTAATAATTGCTCGCTTTACCCTCGCTTGTTAATATCAAGATGATTGAGGTTATCCTGTGAACGTTTGCCAAAACAAGTAGCAAGGAGAACGTTCATTTTGTGTTGCGGTGAAGAGGACGTAAGATTTACTTGTTGCTCACACAATAGGATTTTCAATATCATTTACCGCAGAAACCTATTCAATTGCCAAAAGTAAAACGAAAATGTTCCACTTTCGCTGTTGCGTTTACTTGCTCGCCGCGCGGAAGCGGCGGCGCCTGCGAATACGTTGTATTTGAGTCGCCGTAATGTTTTGCTTGTTGATGGTACGACATTTGATGCACGATTCGCTTGCGAATCAAGAAGTTTATTCCCAACCCAGCGATCAAAAAGAAGGATGCGGTTTCCCAACAATGCGAGCTGTTGCCGTAATTGCGTTGGCAACAGGAATGGTTTACTGGAACATGCGGTTTATTCCGGCAAAGGGACTGATGAGTTGTCCTTGTTTCGCAAAATATTTAGCCGACTTCCCGATAACAGTTTGATCGTTGGCGACCGGCTTTATTGTGCGTATTTTCTTTTTGCGGATGCGTTGCGGCATGGACACGATGCTGTTATCCGCTTAACAACATCGCGCGAATAAAAACTCGGTCGTGTAGAACGAAAAAAAGTAACCATTCAGTAGAGCGTGTTTTTGAGTGAGTGGCAGGCGAAATTTTGGCATATTCCAATCAAAAACCTGTCCTCTACTGAATAGTTACAAATAAAGAAATGCCTGCGCAAGCAGTATTGGGGTGAGACCTGATTTTTTACAGGGTATGCCAAAAGAAAATCAATGGGAAGTTTTTTTGACCGACTGGCGAAAAAAGCGGGAATCACACTTTGGACAAAACCGGCACAAAACTTACGGCTAACAGCGTCTAATAGAGTAGTCAGAGAATTTGGGGTCATTTGTGAAAGTGAATGGATTGGACACTCACCAGAAATCGCAAAAGAACATTATTTACGTGTTCAAATGAGCGATTATGAAATTGCCGCTAGTCAAACGCTGGAAAACAAGGGATTTCCTGAAATGTCTGGGGGCTTTTCTGAAAAAGGATTGATAATCAATCCTCGTTTGAATCAGGAAAACAAGAGATAAAACCGACGTATGGGGGTGGGGCTTTTGGGGGGGCAGAACACGTCGGAAATACACCGCAGAATTTTGAACCATTAAACAAAAATGCATTATTTTGCGATACATTACAAAACAAGGCAACTGGTGACAACACAAAAAATGGGCGTGCTTGGAGTCGAACCAAGGACCTCGTCGTTATCAGCGACGCGCTCTAACCAACTGAGCTACACGCCCCCCCCAAAAAAATCACTCGACAAAATACCTCAAAAACAAACAAAACATCAATATTTTTGAAGTATTTTACCAGATTTTTTCCTCAATTTCATGTAATTTTAACACTAAAAAACTAAACGACAACAGGGGGTGTTACAGGCTTTTTCTCGCGGATTCAAGTTGTCCGGCACTGCCAAGGACTTGGTTTTTATGGATAATGTATTCAGCGTATGCTTCCATGAACACTTTTCCCGGCGGACGAAGGTCGAAGTTCGCCGGATCATCGCGGAACGCCTCACGGTGAATCGCGCACCACACTAAACGTCCGTCTGTATCAATATTGATCTTTGTCACACCAAGTTTTGCAGCTGGTAAATACTGGGTTTCATTAACGCCACTCGCGTCTTTTAATGCGCCACCCGCTTTATTGATGCGTTCCACCCATTCTTTGGGAACACTACTACTGCCGTGCATGACTAACGGGAAGTTTTTGGGAACAGCGTGTTGAATTTTTTCCAACACATCGAAATGTAATCCTTGCTTGCCGCTGAATTTAAATGCTCCGTGCGATGTGCCGATTGCAACCGCCAAAGAGTCGCAACCTGACTTCTCAATAAACTCCGCCGCCTGCGACGGATCGGTTAGTTTGATGCTTCCCACAACATCTTCTTCTACTCCGCCAAGCTGTCCGAGTTCCGCCTCAACGACAATCCTTTTCGCATGAGCACGGTCAGCTACTCGTTTGGTTATTTCGATATTTTTTTCAAAGGACTCATGCGATGCGTCAATCATCACAGAGCTATAAAATCCACTATCAATACAATCGTAACAAACATCTTCTGTCCCGTGATCCAAATGAACCGCAAAAATCGATTCAGGAAACACTTCGTCGGCGGTACGGATCATCGCTTCGAGAAAACGTTTATCTGAATAACTTCTCGCCCCGCGCGAAATCTGAATAATAAACGGCGCACTTTTCGAATCGTCGTTTGGGTCTTCGTTTTTCTTGGTTTTTCCAAGATTTCCGCGAAAAAGCCCAATCATTTGTTCCAAATTGTTAATGTTATAAGCTCCGACAGCATAATTGCCGTAAGCATGACGAAATAGCTCTTTCGTGGTAACAATCATTTGAGATTTTTCCTCCTCCACCTGCAAACAGAAAATGGTAAAATGAACATGGTATATTTTACGAATACACCCAAACTCCTCTAACATATTATAACATTCTTTTTTATTGGAACAAGGCAGGGATGAAATTAAAATACCGATATTTCTAACTAAAGGGAGTGTCTAAAAACCTCATTTTCAACAAATTTTACCGCTGAAAAATAAGGACAGGACTTACGAATATTTGAGGGAGGTTTTGGGAAGTTCCCTAAACTTTTGCAAAATCCCCAAAGATGTTATAATTAACGGCATCAGAGGTAATACGGCTTGCGCCGGCATTTCTTTATTTGTTTGATGTTTGTGTTGTATGGTGGAGTTTTCGGTGTTTATTTAAGTGTGGATATTTGTTATCTCTTCGTTTTTTTGTCGTGGTTCGTTTGGGCGTATTTGTTTTTTAATTTTGGGTAACTATTCAGTTACCTCGGGCGGGTTTATACTCATCAATATTGTAAAATTTGTTTTGCACAAAGACACCAAGAACACCGAGTGATTCTAAAAAATAAGTTCTTTGTGCCTCTCCGTGCCTTTGTGAGAAAACATAAATTGAAAGTAGGTGTTAGTATATTTGGCTGGGCGACCGAATAGTTACCAATTTTTGTTTTTGCCAAGTATCAACGAGTCTATTTTTGTTTGTTTTTCCAGATTTGTTTTTTGGTTGGTGGAATTTATGGTATGGTAAAAAATGCGAGTAATGTTGTTGTTGAATCGGTACAACTTATGGTTTTATATTCTACAGCACTGCGAAAAGCCAATCCCCGTATCAAATTGGATGCAAGAAGCCCAATAAATCCGTACAGGGTAACTGCATAGTTTCTGTTAATTTTACCGGAAAATATTACTATTGCCGCCCTTATTTATAAAATTCCCTTATTAGCCCGAATTGCACCCAATTATGCGCCCTTATTCCCTATGCCCTTATTTTTCGTTTACTGTTTTTTGGGTAACAATCCATCATAAGGGCATAAGGGTGCGTTTGAGAGTTTTGTTGGCTACTAAGGGGAAATTTGATAAATAAGGGCGACAATGATAAAGTCTTTCTCGGATAACTCGACAGTTGTCCAATGCTGATTTATGTGGCTTGGGCAACTGAATAGTTACACAATTTTCTTGCTTCCGAAAAATTGTAGCGGACGGTTTATTGGAGTTGTTGAAGATTTAGAGAGGTTCTAAAAACCGTATTAATTTACGAATTTTATTTTTTGGGGTTATTTTCGTTTTAATTTTCGAGCAATTGGTTTAGAATTTTGCATTCAGCATTGATTTTATGCTGAATTA
>JAIRYX010000050.1 GCA_031267635.1 Planctomycetaceae bacterium | reverse complement strand
TTCAACAAGCGTGAATCCTAGCAATGAAGCGATAGTTTGGAGCGTTGCGTTGCGTTGCGTTGCGTTGCGTTGCGTTGCGTTGCGTTGCGTTGCGTTGCGTTGCGTTGCGTTGCGTTGCGCATAATGTGTCCTTTCATCAAAGTTTTTGTTTGAGTTCGCGATTTGCTTGATCATCGTTTTATCGCAAATCGTATTGCTCATCCTTAAAAGCAATTCCTATGCCAATGAGAAATTTCAATGTTTTTTACTGTTTTTCCAGTAAATATCACAGCGTCGCCGTTATATTTAATAGCTTACTGTTATATTTGCTGGAAAAATATAACATTGAGCCAATATCTTTTTGTTTTCATTTTCTACTCGGCGGCAACGCTGCCTTCCAACCAGCATGTAATAAATCCGCCAGCTCTTTTTTCTTTTGAGCATATTGAGGATCGTTAATGAGGTTCACCGTTTCATTCGGGTCTTTCTCAATGTCAAATAATGCAGCTTCAAAACCAGCAGTTTGTTTCGGATTGCCAAATTCCATGTACGAAAATTTCTTTGTCCGAACCGCTTGTCCTTGATTCTGATCCGTGAGAAACGCGGCAGTTTTCCACGTTGTCGCGGCATTGTCATTGATGAGCGGTCTCAAGCTGATTCCTTCAAGATTGTCCGGTTTTCGCAATCCGCAATAATCAATCAGCGTTGGAAGGAGATCGACAAATTCTACAATCTCGCGGCAAACCTTGCCGTTTTCTTTCGCATTGGGAACACGGATAATCAACGGCGCGTGATGAGTTCCGTCAAGCAGTGAATATTTCGCCCACATATTATGATCACCGAGATGAACACCATGATCGCCTATCAAAATGACAATCGTGTTTTTGTCTAACCCCGTTTTTTCCAGCGTATTCAACGGCAATGCAAGATTGTCGTCAACAAACGTAACACATCCGTAATAAGCGGCAATCGCTTCTTTTTGCTCTTTCGGGCTTGCAGGCGATTCCGTAAAAATATCGGGATTTCCGCCTGTTGTCCGTTCAATATAAGGAAAATCTTTCAGCGACGAAAGTGGCGCAACCGGTTCAGGAATTTTTTCGGGGTCATAACGTTTCGCAAATTTTGTCGGAGAAATGTACGGCGTATGCGGTCTCGCTTGCCCAAGTACAAGGAAAAACGGTTTCTTGTCCGTCGATTTATCTTGCGCATAATTTTCAAGGTAAGTCGCGGCAATTTTCGCACGCTGCCAATCTCCTTCGTCTTCCTGCTCCAAACCGGAATCGCCGTAACTGTCCGAGCTGAGACGTTTTCGTTGCTCTTCATTTTTCGGTTCTTGTTTTTTTCGCGTTTTTGCTTTTTTCTCCAAATCCGGTTGAACATTCGAAAATTTCAAAAGCGGCGGCAGTCCTTCCCATCCTTTCGGTTTGCCGAAACTTTCGATTCGATCAAACGCCAACATTTGTTTTGCCGCAAATTCGTTTCCGTTATGATAAAACTTTCCAACATCAACTGTCGTATAGCCGGCTTCTTTGAAAAGTTCCGGCATTCCGACAATTCCTTCCGGCAACACGTCGATAATCCGTTGCGGATTCTTCCAAAGCCGCGTTGTTTCCGGTCGAAGTCCGTTAATGAACGAAGTCCGCGTCGCGTTGCACGCCGAACCTTGGCAATAAGCATGTTCAAATCGAATCCCTCCCGCCGCGAGTTTATCGATGTTCGGCGTTTTACAAATCGGATTGCCGTAACATCCGAACACATTCCAATGCGTGTCTTCAAGAATGATAAACAACACATTAGGTTTATTGGTTGTCGTAGCAACTTGTTCCGCCGCATACGCAAACGTTGCGGTTAAAACAAATAATGTTAATGTCAAATTTCCAACTCTCATTATTATTCTCCTTTTCATTAAGCGGTTTTAACGTCGCGGTTTGACCTGCGTCTTTTGCGGTCGCTCCACGGTAAGATCGAATTTTTTTTGAACCGCCGCGTTTGATTTCCAACGTGACGTCGGTGTATCCGGCGCGGTATATTTTTTGTCAACACGTTCCGTTTGCTTCACTTTGTCGGACTCTTCGCCGTTTCTATTTAATATTGGTTCGGACAAAACGGTTTTCCGTCGGGAAATTTCACGTGTCCCGACGCCTTAACTCTTCCTGCGCATCCAACGACGCTGAACAACATTGCCAGAATACAAAGGAATAAGGAATAACGCAAAATTTTTCGTCATACGATTGCTTTTCCTTATTCTTACGGCAAACTGACCGCCTGACCGTCGTTGACTTTAGGGACAAAAAATCTTGTGTCCCTAAAGATTTGTCCCTCGCCGTTTTCACGGAATAATCGCGCTTTCGATTTCGCCCCACGGGCCTTTTTCGCCGCGTGTGTTTTCCCATCGGAGACCAAAGTAAACCGTCTTTCCGCGTTGATCTTCGTCGAACTCCAAAGTAAACGGCGTGTGCGTATCGAAGGAGGAATGAACGAGATCGGCAAATTTTGTCGGCGGCGCATCCAAAATCGCCCAACGAATTTCCGCCCCGTGCTGTCCGTTCGGTTTTGCTTTGGATTTCTTTTTCCCCTGATCGTAAAAATGAATCGTCAGCCGCCGGATTGTGCCGCTGTCGATATCGAAATCGGGATAAGTTGTCGCGATCGGCGCGGGCGTATGTCCGGTACTGCGTTTAGGGAGCGCCATCGCGAGCAAATCTTCATCCGTGACAAGCGCGCTTTCCTTGAGAAAACCAGTATAAAGCGTCCGATAGGCGACTTTGAAATCTTTTTCTCTTTCGCGTAGCCGCTCTGTTTTCACAGGCGTTCGTTGCGTCGGGTCGCGCCAGTCTTCAAGTGCCGTTTGAAACGCGTCGAGTTTTGTCATCCATTCGGTGAGAAACGTTCCTTGCGGCGTATTGGTTGCAAACCCCATCCGGTTACGGTTGGGGGTTTCGGTAATATACGCAAACGTGATCATCGCCTGCTGATACAACGCCTCGTGGTTTTGCGGTAGCCAATCTCGTGTTGAAGTCATCGACTTTTTCCTTTTGTATTTACTAAATTGTTAATTAACAAGGGGTTACGAAACGTCCCGAAATCATTTTGTGGCGTTCTAAACAGTTTTGGGGGCATTATTTTCTTAGTTAGTGGCACCAATAACTGCGTTAGTGGCACCAATAATCGCGTTAGTGGCACCGGAAAATTGATTTCTGATACCAATATTCCGGTTACTGACGCCGAAAATTTGATTTCTGACACAAAATTTTGCATTCACGGCGACAAATTTCGATTTCCGCCGCTCACTCAAAGAGGTATGAGGGACAAAAGGGGCTTCGGGGACTCACATTTCCAATTTTTGGAAGTTTTCTTCAGAAAACTCATCCACAATCCCCAAATTTTCATTTGTGTCCCAATTGTCCCTCTCATTTCTCTCTTTGAGGAGATGAAAATCTTTCATTCAATTAAATTCTCCCCAAACGTCTTTCGGTTTGAAATCCGCCGGTTTGGGTTTGAAAAGTGAAGGAACGGCTTGAGAGGCGTATGTTTCATAACGTTCTTGAAGTTCTTTCAGTTTTTCCGGTTGAGAGGTGGCAAGATTGTTCGTTTCACCCGAATCATCTTTTACGTTGAAAAGTTCATATTGTATCTTTTCTTTGTCTTCCGTATTCCGATTCGTGATGACAATTTTCCAGTCGCCGGAACGCAACGCGCCGCGGTTCGCTTCCGCATTGATTAAAATTTCCTTTCTTGGCGTTGGTTTGTTTTCCAAAAGTACGTCTTTCAAATTCACTCCGTCGAGCGGTAATTTTTGTTCCAGCGACGCGCCGGCAAGATTCAAAATTGTCGGATAAAGATCAACGATGTGAATCAATTCATTAGAAATCGTTCCCGGTTGAATTTTTCCCTGCCAAACGGCAAACGCGGGAACGCGGACGCCGCCTTCATACAACGTACTTTTTCCGGCACGAAGATTTCCATTGTCAGTGACGACTTTCGGTTGCGGTCCACCGTTGTCGCTGGAAAAGAAAATCACCGTGTTATCCAATATTCCTTTCTTTTCAAGGGCTTTGTATATCCTTCCAATATGCGCGTCCATAACGGAGACCATTCCGGCATAAATTTTTCTGTTTCCTTCAAGATTCTCATATTGACCATTCAGCTTTTTATTCGGAGTTTCCTGATAAGGAGCATGAACGGCATTAAACGGAACATAAAGGAAAAGCGGTTTTGACGTTTCGTGATTTTCAATGACTTTAACCGCTTCATCGCCAATCAGTTTTGTCGAATAACCTTTTTCCCGAACAGTTTCACCATTACGATGCCAATCCAACCCGTTGTGATGCGTATGTTCGTAATAATCAATAGCTCCGAGATAGAAACCGTAATGGTAATCGAATCCGCGTTGAAGCGGCAGATATTTTTTTTCGGCTTCGCCGAGATGCCATTTTCCGATCATCGCGGTAAAATAACCGGCGTCGTGCAACGCTTGCGACAAAGTCCGTTCTTCGACAGGCAAACCGTAATCCGCATGAAAGAGAATCACGCTGGTTTGTAAACCGTACCGGCTTGGGTAACGTCCAGTCAACAGCGCGGCACGGGTCGGCGTGCAAAGCTGCTGCACATAAAACTGTTCAAATTTGACTCCCTGCGCGGCAAGTTTGTCAAGATTCGGCGTTTTAATTTCCGTGCCGTGCCAACCGACGTCCGCCCAGCCGAGATCGTCGGCAAGGAAAATGACAATGTTCGGCTTCTCGCTTTTGGTTTTGTCGCTTTTCGGTTTGGCGTCGTCCGCCGCATACGCAAACGTTGCGGTTAGGGCAAGTAATGTTAATGTTAAATTGACAACTTTCATTATTATTCTCCTTTTAGTTAAGAGGGTTTAACGTCGCGGTGCGACCTGCGTGTTTTGTGGTCGCTCCACGGTAAAATCGAATGTTTTCGCCCCGCCGCGTTTGACTTCAAATTTCAAAGCATTCGATGAATGAGGCGTAGTATATTTTTCGTGAACACGCGGCGTTTCTTCGGAATCAAAAGTTTCGTTATCGCCGCCTTTATTTCCCTTTGTAGCCGTAAATTTTACGTCAGCGGTTCCCGCAAGCCAAACCGTATAATTTCCAGGAGGAATACCGGTTCCATCTTTGTCAACGCCGACTGTATAGTACCCTTGTTCATTTAATTTTCCCGTAAACGAATTTTCGGGCGTCTCAAAAACGACTCGTCCGAAATTGACCGATTCTCCGTCATTAAACGTAACATGTCCGGTAATTTTAATGTTTCGGGAACAGCCAATACTCCCAAACACCAAAAACATACAGCTCAAAATTAAAAATATTTTTTTCATCTTTTTTAATGTTTATGTAAATAAATTTGATCTTATGGTAAACTTACGGCTTGTCCGTCATCAATCTTGCCAAGCAAATAAACGGTATTCCAATTTGCCGTTGGCGAAATAGTATGAACGGAACCATCGCCAAGCAGAAAGTTTGTTACGCCGGGATGAATACCGCCGAAAACCGCGTGAACAACATTAGCATTCCCATTGCTTGCGTCTTCATTCATCCGAAGTTCATTTCCGCTGATTTCATTCGCCGTGCGTTTGATGCTTGTAAATCCTTTCCATACTCCGCGTGCAACATTAAGATTTTGATGAGTTGTATTCGTGTTCAAGTAGCCGCCATCCCACTGTCCATTTTTTTCAAACGCTTCCTGCGGAATAAATTTTTCACCGACAATAAGTTGATTACTTACTCCATCCGACCATTTTACAAATGTGTCTCGCGATCGCCAAGACATGATATATTGCTTGTGGGCTTGATCGTAACCTAAAACAGTCGGAACGCCGGTTCCACTTCTCCATGTAATTGCCGATGGACGGAACGGGCTGTGATTTCTGTTAATCAACCAATTGGGACCCCCGTTATCAACTCCTGATGCGTTTGTGGAAGGATTTTCTTGATTTCCGAAAGCCGACACCTGATTAAACCAGTTGGCGCCGATGTAATTCTGATTCATATTTACTGGTTCAAAAACAGCGACAATGGCATAATCGCCACGAGGACCGAGATTTTGATTGTTCACTGTTCCTTGAATCGGCGACGTCCAATTTTCATCATCAAGCCAATTTGCACCACCACTTCTACGAGACGGGCATTTATAAAAGGATACAGAACCGAATCCGGCGCGTAGCGACTTCGTATCTTGTCCGCTAATGGCGTTATTGGTTTTCAGACCGTTGATAAACCAACCGCCTGTGCTTGTGTTCGACGTTCCATTTGTAACAAGTGGCGCCTTATTGGTTGCGTTAACGTCAATGGAACTCATCGCCTCATACAACGCTTGTTGCTCGAGGTAGGGATATATCAATCCCCAAAACGACGGCTTTTGAGTGTAAATTGCCGACGGCGGCAATCCGTTTTGTGTATCGTGAAAGTTGTGGACGGCAAGCCCGATCTGTTTCAGATGATTCGTGCATTGCATTCGTCGTGCCGCCTCTCTTGCCGCCTGAACTGCCGGCAATAACAAGGCAACCAAAATTCCAATAATTGCAATCACGACCAATAATTCAACAAGCGTGAATCCTAGCAATGAAGCGATAGTTTGGAGCGTTGCGTTGCGTTGCGTTGCGTTGCGTTGCGTTGCGTTGCGTTGCGTTGCGTTGCGTTGCGTTGCGTTGCGTTGCG
>JAIRYX010000044.1 GCA_031267635.1 Planctomycetaceae bacterium | reverse complement strand
CAATGTGTCTGCTCAAGTGATATTCAAGGAGATACTGCGCAAAATTCCAAATAATTCAGCATAAAATCAATGCTGAATGCAAAATTCTAAACCAATTGCTCGAAAATTAAAACGAAAATAACCCCCCCAAAAATAAAATTCGTAAATTTAAGACGGTTTTTAGAACCTCACTAAAACATCGTACTAAATTTAAATGAAAAAATGGGGAAAATGAAAAATACAAGCATCAACATTTTAATAACAACCAATGCCATTGAAAAGGGAGGGGAGGGTTTTTAGAAATTCCCTGGAGGGGAAGGTACGCAAAAAATACCTACGCAAGCAGGCAGTATTACCGTCTTGACATGTTACAACGAATTGCTAAAATACATATTCTTTGTAGTTTCTTGAGTAGATTGTTGTACTGTATGTGGTCGGTGCGGCAATTTTTGATTTGACCGCATGTTAGAACGTAGCATCAACGCCGAAAACCGGAGGTATGTCGGTGTGCCGTATGTTGCGGGAAAAAGGATTGGAAATGGCAAAAATTTCTGTACAAGATTTAATCGAAGCGGGCGTTCACTTTGGACATCGGGCGAGTCATTGGAACCCGAAAATGCGTCCTTATGTGTATGGGCGACGTAAACTCATTCATATCATTGATGTGCGAGAAACTGTTCGCGGTATTCTTCGCGCCAAAAAATATCTCAAGCAAATCGCAGCAGAAGGCGGCACGATTCTATTTGTCGGCACAAAACGTCAAGCCAGCGAGACCATTGAACAACAAGCAAAACGTTGCGAAATGCCGTTTGTCGCGGAACGTTGGCTCGGTGGCACGCTGACCAATTTCCGTACAATTCGTAGTCGATTGGGGCGGCTCAATGAACTCGAAGACATTATCGGCAGTGAAAAACTCGAAAGTTATTCCAAAAAAATGCAGTCGTCGCTGACACGCGAACATCGCCGTATGTTCAGTAATCTCGATGGAATACGCGACATGGATCATTTCCCGGACTGCATGATTATTGTCGATCCGAAAAAGGAAAAGAATGCGGTCAAAGAAGCGCAAAAACTCGGTATCACAACAGTTGCGCTAATTGATACCGATAGTAATCCCGATGAAATCGACCTTCCGATTCCCGGTAACGACGATAGTATCCGTAGCATTGAACTGATTATCAGTATGTTGGCAGATGCGATTTTCGAAGGAAAAGAAGACGGCGGAGTGACGGAAGAAATCATATCCAAAGAATAAAATAGTAAAATAAATCACTCAAACTCTGTAAATAAAATTGGATTTTAAAAACAAATCAACAGATCTTACGGATTTTTGCAGATAAGTTTTTAAGTGTCTATGCGAATCAGTAAAGTAATTGGATGATGGAAATTTTATTTACTGTTTTGAGTTAGTCGGTATTAAATTTTTAGATAAAATACGAGGTAAAAAGATGGCAGACGTTACTGCGGCATTAGTTAAATCGTTTCGCGAACGCACAGGGCTTCCAATGATGGAATGCAAAAAGGCGTTGGTTGAGGCAAACGGCGACGAAGATTTGGCGGTCGAATTGCTTCGCAAATCCGGCAAAAAGACGATGGAAAAGCGGGGCGGTCGTGAAACAGAAGCTGGACGTATTGCGGTTTATTTTGACGAACCGACCGGCGTTACGGCGATGATTGAATTATTGTGTGAAAGTGCGCCGGTTGCCAGCACGGATGAATTTGGAAAATTGATTGCGAACATTGCGGAACAATTCGCGAAAGGTCCCGGTGCGAAAACATCCGAAGAATTGCTTGCTCAACCGGTTCCGGGCAATCCGTCGAAAAAACTGCAAGATGAATACGATGATTTGGTCAATAAAATCCGCGAAGTATTCAAGCTGAATCGAATGCTCCGCGTGGAAAACAAGAGCGGTTCTTACGTTCATCACAACGGCGGAATCGGCGTGATTGTTGAGATCGAAGGCGATAACACCGCGCTAGCGCGCGATATTTGTATGCACGTTGCGTCCATGCGTCCGAAATATTTATCGAAAGAAAACGTTGATCCGGCGGCGGCGGCCAAAGAAAAAGAAATCGTCGGCGAGTCGGTGCGTGCGGAAAACGCGGGCAAACCGGCAAATATCATTGATAAAATTATCGAAGGACGCATGAAAACGTTTTATGCCGATCAATGTTTGCTCGAACAGCCGTTCGTTAAAGAGCAATCGAAAACGGTAGCGCAAATGGCTAACGAAAACGGTATTAAAATTCTCAATGTGACGCATTGGATACTCGGTCAGTGAGTAACTCATGTTACGCACATAAGTTTTTAAAATTCAGTCACTGTTCGTTGATTTTTTGTAACTATTCAGTTGCCGTCATTTTATCGGAAAATATTATTATTGCCGCCCTTATTTTTCTGAAATTCCTTTAGTAGCCCGAATTGCTCCCTTATGTTTCGTTCAAATTGTTTGATAAAAATCCATTATCCCAAAATAAGGGCATAAGGGCGCGTTTTGAGGGCTTTGTGGGCTAATAAGGGAAACTTGATAAATAAGGGCGGCAATAATAAAGCCGTTCGGACAACTGAATAGTTACCTTCTAAAATAATACACGGATCATTTTAAAAAAAATCCGCATCTTTTTCTAAAAAGATACGGACATTTACAATGGAAAATACTTACACAGACCTCATGCGTAACATGAGTGAGTAATTAAGAATGTGAAAACAGGAGAAACACACCAATGGCGATTGACGTAACATGTCCCGGTTGTTTTAAGCGGTTTCAGGTAAGTGACCGATATGCCGGTCATAAAGGTCACTGTCCGAGTTGTAACACGATTATTACGATTCCCAAAGAACAGGTCAAAATTCACGCCCCCGATGAGCTGCAACCGGACGGCAAGACCATTAAAGGACGTGTTATTCTCAAACCGATTGACCGCAACGTTGCCGTTATCGGTGTGAAAGAATGGGGAATCATTGTTTTATGTGCGATTGGTGCATTCGGTTTAGCGTTTCTTGTCAATCATTTTCGGGAAACTATCGGACGTTGGGGAGTTGATGCAATCGCAGCAATCGGAATGGTTGCGGTTGCGTTTGGTATGTCAATTTTCGGTTACGTGTTGCTTCGTAGCGGCGACGAACTCGAATATCATGAAGGGATTGAACTTTACAAGCGTGCGGGAATGTGTTCCGGAACGTATGCGTTGTTGTGGGTTCTTTTTGAAATCATTGTCGCGCATGTCGGTTTGCAGGGAACAATTCTTTATTGGTTTTTTCTCATTCCATTTGTTACGGTCTGCATTATTGCGAGTTACGGATTGTTCGATTTAGATTACTCAATAGCAGTCGCGCATTATTTACTCTTTTTTGTTGCGGTTCTATTTTTGCGATGGGCGATTGGTTTTGGGTGGCTTTGGGCAGCGTTAGAAGTTGCCTCGCAAACAAGCGGCGGACGCGTTCCTCCGCCACCATCAATTGTGAAACCGTGAGGAATAAAAAAATAAAATCAAGTTTTTTTATCCGACTACACCTAAATCTATTAGTCAATTCGTTTGAATTTAATTCAGGTAGTGATTTATAAAACACTATAACTATTCAGTTTAAAATTTGTCTCTCACAAAGACGCCAAGAACACCGAGGGATTCTAAAAAATAAATTCTTTGTGCCTCCGTGCCTTTGTGAAAAAACATAAATTTCAAGTAGTTTTAATATATTTGGCAGGGCAACTGAACTGTATAAATCAATCCCTCCCCCAAATGTGAACTAAACAGCATAAATCCGTACCGGGCAACAAGCTTAATGACGACGTCTCCATTGATTAGTTATCCGAAAGATTTTACTATTGCCGCGCCCTTATTTATGAAATTCCATTAGTAGCCAACAAAGCCCTCCCAAACGCGCCCTTGTGCCCTTATGTTGTAGAGGATGGATTGTTATCAACAATTGCATGAACAATAAGGGAATAAGGGTGCATATTGGTGGTGCAATTTGAGCTACTAAGGGAATTTGATAAATAAGGGCGGCAATAATAATATTTTCCGGCAAAATTGACGGTAGGGAAGATACGCAAAAATATATATGCGCAAGCAGTATTAGCCCATGAAGTGGAATTTTCACCCAAGAAAGGAAAACGCAAACGACCCGGTTGGTGTAAATGGGATTTAAGTGGCTTTGTACTACCATCTCAATAAAATATCAGGAGACATTACCAAGCGAAATTAAAGTCATCATAATACCCAAAATACCTAAATAATCACATTGTAGCCAGTACAAACCAATCAATATTTCCATAACTTGATCTGGAATAAGGAGTTGGCAAACATAGACTCTGGAACTTCAGATTAAAGAAACAAAATCTTTGGAATTACCTCTTGTTTTTCCCGCAAAAACCGGCATAATAAAGAACCTTATAGTCAGTGCACGCTTCAAGTACGAACAAATTTGAAAAAACAAATAGAATGAGACAATACATTAACCAACTCAAAGACAACGATACGATTAACGAAATTTATTTTGTCACAGAAAAACAGTTGCGACCGAATAAAAATGGAATTTTTTATATTCAAATGACGATTTCTGACCGTACCGGCTCGGTCAGCGTGCGGGTTTGGAACGCAAGTGAAGAACTGTTTCAATCTTTTGCAACAGGCGATTTTGTGCGACTCGAAGGAGCAACACAACGGTATCAAGGATCAATTCAAATTATCGGAAAAACTGTCAAACGAGCACCGCAGCATGAGGTTAATTTTGAAGATTTCCGAAAAAATGCCCAAATTGACCAACAAAAATTGCGTCATCGCCTCATTGAGGTTTTGCAGGAGGTTACTAATCCGACACTGCGCAATTTGCTTGATTGTTTTCTAATCGACGAAGTATTCATGGAAAAATTTAGTCGGTTGCCGGCGGGTGTGCGGCTTCATCATGCTTACGCAGGCGGGTTGCTCGAACACACGGTAACG
This sequence comes from Planctomycetaceae bacterium, assembly GCA_031267635.1. Taxonomy (GTDB): domain Bacteria; phylum Planctomycetota; class Planctomycetia; order Pirellulales; family Thermoguttaceae; genus WRMR01. The sequence goes on along the minus strand of JAIRYX010000044.1, from coordinate 4,793 downwards.
ATGTTGGAGGTAACGAAAAAAATTACACCGCTTTATCCGATGTTAAATGCCGACCTCCTTATGACCGGCGTTTTTCTGCATGACATCGGAAAAACTGTCGAGTTGACCGGTATGAACGAGTTTACTTATTCGGATGAAGGACAAATTCTCGGACATCCAACAATCGCGGTAGAAATTTTGCACGAGAAAATCCGCGAAACGGAAAAATTGACCGCTGAGCCGTTTGACCCTGAAATTGCGATGATCCTTAAACACATGATGATCAGCCACCACGGAGCGCACGAAAACGGTAGCGCAAAACTTCCGATGACGTTAGAAGCAATCGCGTTGCATTACATTGATTCGTTAGACTCCAAGTTGACCGAATTTGAAAAATATATGTTTGAAGACCCAAATGCCGGAAGCCATTGGACAAATTATATTCCAATTATTGATAGGAAATTGTATAAAGGAAAAAGGAAAAATTAAAAGTTACTCAAACAATGCTTTTAACATGAACATAGCGAAACCAACAAAAACAGTGAGCGTGGTGGTTGTCGGAGTCGGCGGTCAAGGGATTTTACTGGCAAGCGAAATCATCGCTCAAACGGCGGTCAATGCCGGATACGACGTAAAAACAAACGAAGTTCACGGAATGGCACAACGCGGCGGCTCGGTTGTAGCACAAATTCGGTATGGCGAAAAAGTTCACAGCCCGCTTGTAGCGAAAGGAACCGCGTCGGTACTAGGGTCGCTGGAGCGGACGGAATGTTTGCGTTACATTGATTATCTCGCACCGGACGGTTTAACGGTCGTTTCGAGCCAGAAAATCATTCCGGTTACGGTCTCGTCCGGTTCTATGACTTACCCTGACATTGGAGCCGAAAAATTGCGACAATATTTTCCGAATCTTATCTATGTCGAAGCTGTAGAAAAAGCGTCGGAACTCGGTAACGCCCGCGCAGCAAATACGATTTTACTCGGTGCAATGTCCACACGATTAGACTTGCCGGTTATCGCATGGGAAAACGCAATCCGTAGCTGCGTCAAACCGAAATTCGTAGACGTCAATCTAAAAGCGTTCAAATTCGGACGAAGTTCGGCTTGAGGCAGTTTTATGTTCCTCTTTATATTTTTCTTCTGCTGGAAAATTCGTTTTTAAGACAGAGTTCTCGCTCATCATATCACCAAAGTCCCTCGTATCCATAACGTCCTTTTTGAACGAAAGCCGAGTTTTACGTGCGAGGAATATAACGCAAAATTGTCAACTTAAAAAACAATTGTTTTAACATGACGCAAAACAACGACGTATCGGCAAACATTTCGATTCGCGGATTGCAGAATCTGATTCGTGAAATGTATTTTGAGAAAGACTCGCAGCGCGGCGTGGCGGGAACATTTATGTGGCTGATGGAAGAAGTCGGCGAGCTGTCTACTGCGTTGCGAAGCGGTACGCCGGAGGAAATTCGTGGAGAATTTGCCGACGTTATCGCATGGCTTGTCACCATTGCAAATATTGTCGATTGCGATTTAACCACCGCACTTGCCGAAAAATATGGTTCCGGTTGTCCCGGCTGCGGTCAATATGTTTGCACGTGTCCCGATGCGGAAAAACCATGAAGCCCGAAGACAGGAAGCGGCATGGAAAGTCTGTATCCGTTACACTTGAAACTTCTGTTTTAAGACAATGTTCATTATGTCTTCAATATTCCTCTTGTCACTTTTAATTGAGCGGAAAGCCAATTCCACATTCCAACGAAGCATATACAACTCAATAAATTCTCTGTTTATTTCGCATTTTGGGGAGATTGGTTTGAAGTTACGATGAGTAGTACAAAGTTCCTCAATTTCTCTTGATATGAAAAAGGTCAAATTTATAGGTATTTGACGTTGAAAAATGCCAAGTAAAATTGCGTAACTTTGTACTGGTCTTTGCTACGCAAGCCCTTATCCGGGCTGGCAAAACGTCGTAAACAGCCGAAACGTTAGGCGCAATACGCCCTAAAATTGGCTGAAAATTATTGACAAAAAATTTATTGTGATATAGTATTTGGTATATATTTTTTAGATGAAATTGTGGTATTTAATTAGATTGGGGCAATATTCATTTAATATTTTTTATTAATTGGGGGTACATTATGCAGGAAAAAGACAGGGCGATTAACAAACAGTATGAGCTTTCCGCTGCTCAAATAATTAAGAATTTGCGAACAAGGAAATTTGAAGCATATTATTGTCAAAACAGGGAAGAAGCGGTAGAAAAAGCAATGTCGTTTATTTCGGAAAAATCATCAGTTTCCTGGGGCGGGTCTGTAACAATTCATGAAATTGGGCTTATTGATAGGATATATAAAACCAATCTTGTGATTATTGATCGCGATAAAGCGAAAACCATTGAAGAACGCTTTGAAATAATGCGTCAATCTCTGTTGTGCGATACCTATTTAACCAGTGCTAATGCTATCAGTGAGGATGGCGTTTTTGTAAATATTGACGGTGTTGGAAATCGGGTTGCTGCAATTACTTTTGGCCCCAAAAATATAATTATGATTATTGGAATGAACAAGGTTTGCAAAACTGTTGAAGATGCAAGAAGCAGGGCAAGAAATTATGCAGCGCCGACAAACGCCCATCGTGTTTCTGTAAATCCGTTATTAAAAATGCCGGAGAAAACACCCTGCGCAATAACTGGAATATGTTCAAATTGTAAATCCGATGAATGTATGTGTTCTTTTATTGTTGAAACAAGGATGTGCAAAATACCGGGAAGAATAAAAATCATACTTGTTGGAGAAGCATTGGGATTCTGATAGTGAAAACAGGAAAACAGTTGAGTAAAAAATAATGGAGTACGAGGTCACATAACAGGTCTGTTTACGCTTCGCTTGGCAAGGTCAGTCGCTTCGCTTCTTCTCACGGCTCATTCCGGCACATTGGGGCGGCTTTTATGCCCGCCCCAACGTCGTAAACAGCCGGAACGTTATACGCAATTGGTTTTAAAATTAGTTGATAAATTATACAATAGTATAAAAAACATTGACATAGTTTAGCCTAATGGTATATAATAACGCTATGCTTATGAAAACCATGGATACTAAAGGAAAAGGAAACGATAAAATGGTAACAATTGTTTATGCACACCAATTGGAAGATAGCTTGAATGCGGCTATACGGAACGCTCTGGTAGAGCATTTACACACAAATAATCAGCCATATCACTTGATTGATCTTTACAAGGACGGATTTCATCCTGCCATGACACCTGAAGAACGAAGAACGTTTTTTACCGGTACGGGCGAGTCCAATGATCCGTTGGTAAAGCAGTATCAGAATATGCTGAAGGAAACAGACCACATTGTATTCATCTTTCCGATTTGGTTTAATGAGGAGCCATCGATAGTCAAAGCCTTCTTTGAGCGGACTTGTCTGCCTGGGTTTGGATACGCCTATGTTGAGAACGGTTTGAAACCTTTGCTTATCCATATCCAGCAGATAACAGTCTTGACAACTTCCGGCGCACCCACTGAAATGCTGGTTGGTTACTTCGGTAATATGATTGAAAATCAGTTTATTAAACACCTTGTATGCAATATGGTAGGGCCTGCGGATAGCAAGGATGCCGTATGGTTGAATTTTGGAAGCGCTCTGTCTCCTTCACAAGAAGAATTAAACGCCTATATTGCCACAATGAAGGAGAGATTTTAGGTAGGTTTATTTGTTAAAATCATCCTTGAACAATTGACAAAAGTTTCTTGATCCTACGCTTCCTCTCCGTCTATGACGGGAGATAATTTGTTAATTGGGGCAAAGAACTTTTTGTATAAATATTATTGATAAAAACATTATTCAAATAATATGAAAGCAAAACCAACTGCGTCTATACTCATTGCACTTGAAATTTCGGTTTGCACTGGCGTCGTTATACCGTAAAATCCGGTTTGATCCCCATTCATAAAACCGAAAACTCAAGCGCAAGGAGTATAACAGGATTGTTTACGCTTCCTCACCAGTTAGGCGGCTTGGCCTCCATTCGTCTAGGTCAGTCGCTACGCTCCTTCCCACGGCTCATTCCGGCACATTTTTGCAGCCTTGGCCTTTGCCTTATTCGGGCCGCCAAAACATCGTAAACAGCCGGAACGTTATGCGCAATTCAGAGCAAATAGTGTATAGAAAATCATATAATATGCAAAAATTTCCCACAAGGTGATATGTATTTAGGGTACTTGTAATAGAAAATGTCTTATGATATAGTGTTAAAAAGCTAATTCTGGAGATGAACATGCCTGAAGTAAGGGATGGTTATATTATTGATTTTATATCTGGAATTGAAATTAAGGCAACACCAGAAGAAGTTGGCGCTGTTCAGATTTTTTCTAGAATATTAGTTAATGACTATAACTATACCTTACGCAGTTAATATTTTATAGTTTTGGAATTCTGGGTTCATGAGTGTTGCGACTTCTTCTTTATATTATTGTTGATCAATTTGTTCCAGGCAATCGTTGATTCCTCCTTTGAACTGTTCGAAGGTTTCATAATAAACGTTATACAAACATTTCTTTTTCACGAATTTCCAAAGCCGTTCGATCAAATTCAAGGTCGGCGAGTAACTTGGAAGAAATAACAGTTGAATGCCCAACTCTTTCGCTAGCGCTTCCACGGCCTTGCATCGCTGGTATCTCGCGTTGTCCAAGACAATCGAGATCGGAATGCCTGCATAACGTTCCGACAGCTTTCGCAATAATTCGCAAACCTGCGTCGCCGTAATATAACTAAACTTTTGCAAAATCCCCAAACGTGTTATAATTAACGGC
>JAIRYX010000457.1 GCA_031267635.1 Planctomycetaceae bacterium | reverse complement strand
CGGAAGCGGAAGAGTATTCTGTTAAGCGTAGATCTTCCGCGAGCAGGATTCCCAAAAAGATGAAAGGGGAGCTGAAGGTTCTGGTACTGAGGCGATTAGCGCTGGATTGGAGTCCGGAGCAAATTGCCGGACGGCTCAAACTCGAGGGAATACATATCAGTCACGAAACCATATATAAATATGTCAGAGAGGACAGATCGGCGGGAGGGTTTCTCTATCAGCATCTGCGCCACGGTGGAAAGAAATATAGATCCCAAAAATTGAGGCAGGCCGGAGTGCACTGCATTCCGAATCGCGTTGGTATATCAGAGCGTCCGGCGGAAGTTAACGAAAAGTTAAACATCGGCCACTGGGAGGGCGATACGGTGATCAGTCATCGCAGCCGATGCGCCCTAGTGACTCACGTTGAGCGCGTTTCCAAATATTTAAAAACCAAAAAGATAGGAAGAAAAACCATGGAAAACACCAATGTCGCAACATGTAATCTATTGAAAAAGCACAAGAAATTCGTCAACAGCATCACATTCGATAACGGCAAAGAATTCGCAGATCATCGATCAATTGCGAAAGCGTTCGGAGCAAAAATCTACTTTGCGAGGCCGTACAAGTCCTGCGACAGAGGACTCAATGAGCACACGAACGGATTGATCCGCCAATATCTGCCCAAAAAACGCGACTTCGCCGACGTCATGGATAAAAAAATTCGAGAAATTCAAAGTTTATTGAACAATCGGCCAAGAAAAGTGTTAAATTTCCGTACACCTCACGAGGTTTTCTTCGGATACGAACCTTTTTCAACTGTTACGTGTACCGCTGTTGCACTTCAGATTTAAATCGGCGTTTTCAATGCTCCTTATCCTGAAAAAGAATGTTTCCTACAGGCAATATTTTTCCGCAAAAACTTCACTTTTGCCTCCAAAGCCTGCGTCTTATATTTGATAATAGGGATAAAAAACTTACAAAAAGTTAAAATCGCAAAGATTCGCAAAATATTTTTCGGGCAAGTCCAAAAATCACATCCTCGCTTGCTCACCCCACACCAGTGGAAACGGCTTCTGTAGCAGATCCCTGAGGACGAGGGTTTTGGGTTGTGTACCGTTCATAATGGCGGATTTTATGCTGGAACTGAGGGTGTTGAGGCGCAGTACCTTCAACACATACCTCATCGTAAGGCGTTTTTTGCGGCAGAATTCCTCGAGATCGATTGCGGCGGCGCGATTTTCGGTCAGACCGCTCGTCAGCTCCATTTTCCACAGTTTTGCCTTGCCGAGAGCCTGCCCCAGCGCGTCGTCCATACACTGCCTCGGGGTTCTAAATTGAAACCCGGCGTGTGGACTGAACTGTTCGCCTGAAGGCGGCGGCATTAACCGTATCCCTCTTGACTATGTTAAACCATTGTTTTAAAACGAATATAAAATTTATTGCACCTTACAACCGTAAGTTGCTTGTATTTCAGAAAAAGTTGTCCTAATATTGCCACCTCATTATAAGTGGTTGCTGTTTTTTTCGTTGTTTGCGTAAAGTTTTTTATTTTTGACAATGAAATGGCATATGAAATGAAAAAAACACCGTGTTCCACATCCGCATCTATATCTTTGTGTTTTGATTCAAGTGCCATAGCTTTGTTAACGTTTTTTTAAACATTTTTTGATAAATTATAAAAATAAATATTCCAGAAGGCGAAAATGATTTTTTTCAAAAAAATATTGTTTGTTGTAGTGATTGTGATGACTACCAGCGGCACAGCTAGTATTGGAATGAATAATAAACCCGGCGAAACCAAACTGCCGGTTGATCTGCTAGAGAAGAAGTTGAAAGCATATGAGAACGAATCGTGGAAATCGACGAATGTTGCTGTAGACGGAAACGAGCAAACTTTAGAAGCTCACCTCATGGCTTTTTATAATGCCAATGACTGGGGGCCGCATAAATCCCTATCATTAACTGAGGAAGCCGACCATGCCGAAATTGCAACACTTCTGGCGCATGAATACGGCCCGCCGGTTACTTTGTTCAAGTGCTTCAATACATTTTGTGCGAAATGTGGTGATAAAAAGACACGACGAATTACTCAGCAAAACGTAGACGCAATTTTAAGAGAAAGAATCACCTCCCCTCTCAGTGGAGAGCTACTAGAACACTGCAACGCCCACTCGAACAAGAAGATAGCAGCTAACACTTCTCCAAGAGAGGTGATGAGAATGCTTAATATTGAGGCATTTAAAAAATTTGCTCAGGCTAATCCAGACCTTATTAATAATGAGAATTATGCAACAGACGATCTCGTTAAAGCTCGCGCTTTGTGTGGCGTTTTTTGGGTTTTTGTGGGCCGCTGTTTTCGTGGAGGATTTAGCGGTATGCTGGTTCCTGGTCAGGAGTTTAATAGCGAATCATATTCAGTACATTCAAGTAGGCACTCTGCTTTAACGCCAACAGAGAATGTTATTTTGTTCCATACGGAATACAGCATGTTAAACAGCCCGCTGATATTGAGGACATAAAAAAGATCGGATTTAGGGTAACTGCCGTAAGGCGGGAAGGGACAACTGCTTTTGTGGAGATCGCCAACTTAGGAAACGAGTTTTTCCCATATGCCCAAAATGACTACGCTGAAGTACGAATCAGCGCTGAAAACGGCAGTGGGAAATCACTGGAACAAGCTTTGTCTGAAGCGCCAAGCAACCCTATAAAGAGAGATATTATGGAGAGCAATGCTACACGCTTGCCATGTATAGGCGAACATTACACATTTGACCCGTTGTCTTCAGATACGACACTTAAGGAAGATGAAAGGCTATTTATTATTGGATTCATTGATGCTACTAACAACGTATTGGATTATGACATTGGAGTCGGCACCACGTTGAAGAATGATGGGATAACCACTGATGCATTAAGGTCAGCACAAGATGACGAAACAAAAAAAATCCGGACCTAAAGATTAATATTAATGATCCACATATAAAACAAATTTGCACGTCTTTACCTAGTTATCCCGGAGTAAGCGGCGCACCAATTTTTATAACTCATATTGATCCTGAAAATCCGGGACGGAGAAAGGTCAAACTTATTGGTACAAATTGGGGAGCAGAACGCGTGTTTGTTGACGAAGACTCTGACCAGATAGTGAAATTTGCACAATTTAGCAATGTACCAGACTAGGTTCTGTTAGCGAAATTATCTGAGCCATATCAAAGTTCCTGTAAAATGCGAGAAAGACAAATATGAGGAGGAAGTTTTGCAAAATCTCGAAAAAACTCTTCTGAAATATTTGATTT
>JAIRYX010000475.1 GCA_031267635.1 Planctomycetaceae bacterium | reverse complement strand
TCGACGGCTTCGTTGTGAGGATATTCGAGTCGTTCGAATGATTCGTCGAGTTTGATAAGATTTTTCATTTCGGTTTCGATTTTCGGAAAATCATCTTCGGTCAAATGATGTTCCATCCAAAAATCGTAATAGAAACCGTTTTCAACAGTGGGACCGAAAGCGAGTTGAACATTTTCGTCGGTATTACCGTAAAGCCGCATCACCGCACGCGCCATCAAATGCGCTGTCGAATGACGCAAAATATTGAACGATTCAGCGTCTTTTTTTGTCAATAGGCGAAGCGTAACTTGCCCGTTATCAGGAAGTTGCGTATCTGCTCCCTTGATTTCGCCGTTAATAACCGCTCCAATTGTCGCCTTTGCCAAACCGGAACCAATTTCAGCGGCAACGTCAATCGGACGGACAGGATGAGCATATTCCCGAACAGAACCATCGGGCAGTGATATTTTTAACATTTTTTGATTCCTTGAATAATTGCCACAAAATAGATTTTATTTTAAAATTTACACATTTGGGATTTTGTAAAGTAACGATTCAGTCGCCCAAACTCAATACATCCGCACAGGGCAACTGTAGAGTTATCCGAAAGATTTTACCATTGCAACTCTTATTTTTTAGATCATGGATTTTTCTCAAAACATTTGAACGAAAAATAAGGGAATAAGGGCGCATCTTGGTGCACTTGGGAACAGTGCTTTCAAGGTGTATTACGGACTCATTTTCTATTTTTAAATTAAATTACGTCTGTTTAAGGTATATGATTGAGTAAAAATGGTGACTTTAGAAAGTTCGTGAATTATTGTGTTAAAATAGGTGGATATTTTATGCCAAATTACACCTTGAAAGCACTGGCACTTGAGGGCTATTAAGGGAATTTTATAAAATAAGGATGGCAATAGTAATAGAGAACTTCTAAAAACCCCAACCTTCAATAATTTTATCATTGAAAAATAAGGACTTACCGACATTTAGGAGAGGTTTTAGAACCTCCCAAATTTCCAGTGACTTTGTACTACTCAGTCGCCTTGTACGAATTTAGGTGGTTTGAGCGACTGAATAGCGACAATCAATTGATTAATTTTGTAATCTGCTGTTCGACAATTCCTTTTGCTCCGGCAGTGCGGAGTTGTGGAATCAATGTTCGGACAATTTTTTCAGGGATAATTGTAACGACGTCAACCCAATTTTCGTCGGAAAGTGCGGAAATTGTCGGTTTTTGAAGTGCCGGAAGCACCGTGAGAACATCTTGCAGACGCTCTTTGGGTACGTTCATCATCAGCGAAACCATCCCTTCGGCAGCCATTGTCGCCTCAAGCATTAACACAATATCGGCAATTTTTTTCTTTTTCCATTCGTCGGCATAAGCGGCTTTATTGGCGATAAATCGTGTTGTGCTTTGTAAAATTTCATCAACAATCCGCAAATTGTTTGCTTTAAGCGAACTGCCGGTTTCAGTGACTTCGACAATTGCGTCGGCGAGTTTTGGCGGTTTCGCTTCTGTCGCTCCCCAGCTAAATTCCACATTGGCATTTACGCCATGCTTTTCAAGATAACGCCGCGTCAATCCGACCGCTTCCGTCGCAATTCGTTTTCCCTCAAGGTCTTGCACTGTTCGAACCGGCGAATCGTTCGGGACGCAAAGCACCCACCGCACTGGTCGGCGACTCACTTTGGAAAACATCAACTCCGTCACCTCAACGACATCCGCACCGGTTTCTTCGACCCAATCGTGACCAGTCAAACCGGCATCCAACGCACCTAGCTCGACATAACGTGCCATTTCTTGTGCGCGAATCAACATACACTCGATTTCCTCATCGTCAATCAACGGAAAATAATTGCGCGATTGAACCGTGATGTTATAACCGCTTCGCCGGAATAATTCTATTGTCGCTTCCTGCAAACTGCCTGCAGGTATCCCAAGTTTCAATACATTAGATTGTTGTGGCATAATTTTATCACCAATTTGTGAATTTCTTTCAATAAAACTTGTTTAAAATATTGTTACGCAACAGCCGCCGTTTGCACGATCTCTAAAAAGTTGCGAAGTAAACGTTTTCCGATAATTGTCATAATGCTTTCTGGGTGAAATTGAATCCCTTCGAGCAAAAAATTCCGATGCCGCACGCCCATGACTTCATGATCGTCTTCTGATTCGGCGGTTATTAAAAGTTGTTCGGGAAATGTTTCGCGTTTTGCGACCAGTGAATGATAACGCATCGCCTCGAATGGTCCATTAATTCCTCGAAAAATACCTTGACCGTCGCTGATAATACGCGACGTTTTTCCGTGCATAATTTGATTTGCCCGAAGAATATTGCCGCCAAATGCTTGCACAATTGCCTGATGTCCGAGACAAACGCCGAGAATTGGAATTTGTCCCGCAAATGTTTTGATGAGGTCGAGCGAAATACCGGCTTCGTCAGGATTACCGGGTCCCGGCGAAATCACAATGCCGTCCGGTGCAAGTGATTTGATTGTTAAAATATCAATCTGATCATTGCGGTGTACCTGAACTTCCGCACCGAGCACCCGAAGATACTGCACCAAATTATAAGTAAACGAATCATAATTATCGATCATTAAAATCATTTCTGATATCCCAACTCTAAAAAATATTATTTTGGATTCAATTCCGGTTCCGGGGTGATAATGATAATTTTACGAAAAAATTAAACCATTAATATTTTACCAATTATAGCCAGAGGTTTCAAGTTAAGTCTAATTTGCTTTATTTTTCTTGGTTTAGTAATTTTTCACCTACTACCAAATCACGCAATCGCCCTTAATTAAAATGAGAAAAACGATTAAACTGCGTCATGTTTTTGGGATTTTTTCAGCAAGTGAGGTCATGATGGCAAGGAAGTATGTGGCGAAAATTGAGTTGTCTGGGCAAGGGGCGGGGAATTTTTAAAAAATAGTTCGCTCACGGACGCTGGGGGCATCATGCCTCCACGACCATGTTCGGATCGTGCTTGCGGTGTCGGAAGGGTTGAATAGTTGAATCATCGTCAGATCGTTCGCGATTTCGGGTGCGAAGTCCATCGCGTCGAGATATGGCGGAACCGTTTGCATCAACAGGGAACTTCCCACCAAAAGTATTCCCACAAGTTTTGTCAATATATATCGATTGCGTAGTATAGTCGAGGAAATTATTGTTTAGATATTTTGGTATTGCATTTTTTTGTTTATTTTTTATTATTTCCGGTATGGTTTTCAAATAGAATTAGGCGATTTACGCCTCACGGAGCGTTATTTTATAATGCTGAAACAAGCGA
>JAIRYX010000468.1 GCA_031267635.1 Planctomycetaceae bacterium | reverse complement strand
GTGGACAAAACGGAATATGTTTACTGCTTAGCGACCAGAGGGAAACCTTATTTTCTTGGTCGTCCCCGCCGTTTTGGAAAAAGTCTTTTTTTATCTACGCTTAAAGCGTATTTTCTTGGGAAAAAAGAACTTTTCGAAGGTTTAGCGATTGCGGAACTGGAGAAAGATTGGATAAAATATCCGGTTATCTATATCGATTTAAATGTGGAAGGTTATACGGATGTTACATCGCTTGAGAAAGCGTTGGACACTAATTTAAAGAATGCGGAAAAACAATGGGGTAAAGACGAAACCGATACAACACCGGCATCTCGACTGTTAGGATTGATTAATCGTGCGGCAGAGCAAACCGGTCGCAAGGTAGTCGTTCTTGTGGACGAATACGACAAACCGTTAGTGAACACACTGGATAATCAAGTGCTCAATAATTTTTTTCGCGACAGATTGAAAGGTTTTTACGGCATATTGAAGAGTGCCGACGCGAACTTGCGATTTGTTTTCCTTACTGGCGTGACTAAATTTTCGAAAGTCAGTGTTTTCAGCGACTTGAATCATTTGTTGGATATTAGTATGAAGAAGCAGTATGCCGGTATTTGCGGTATCTCGGAATCGGAACTGACCGCTTATTTCCAACCGGAGATACGGGCTTTGACCGATGAACTCGGCAACACTTACGAAGCAACGCTTGCCGAATTAAAAAGGTATTATAACGGTTATCACTTTGCCAAAAAAAGCGAAGGCATGTACAATCCTTTCAGTTTGTTGAATACCTTCGACGCTAAAGATTTCGGGAATTACTGGTTTGCAACCGGTACGCCGACATTTCTGGTAAAAATGCTCAAAGACATCGATTTTGACATAAAAAGGTTGGAAACCGATGTAAGAATTTCGGCGCAATCCATTGTTGATTATCGTGCCGAAAGCCGTGATCCGACGCCATTACTTTATCAAAGCGGTTACCTCACCATTAAAGATTATGACGACATATTTAAGGAATATATTCTGTGTTTTCCGAATGAAGAGGTTAAATATGGTTTTTTTAATGAATTACTTCCTGTTTATATGCCGGGGAAAAATATGCAGGGAGAGTTTAGTGTTACTAATTTTGTGCGTGACCTGCGGGACAATGACGTTGGCGGTTTTATGACTCGTATGCAAGCGTTTTTTGCGGGTATTCCTTACGATCTTGATACAAAAGAAGAAAAACATTTTGAGAAAGTATTTTTCGTTTTGTGCCGGTTGATGGGACAGTTTATCGAAGTAGAACCCCATTTCACCGCCAGTCGTGCCGATGCCGTTATTACGACGAAAGATACGGTTTTTATCTTCGAGTTCAAGATTACCGAAACTTCTACGGTCGAAAAAGCCTTACAACAAATCAACGACAAAAGTTATACAATACCTTACACTGCCTCAAACAAAAAAATCGTGAAAGTCGGCGTTGTGTTCGGTAAGGAAGAACGGGGAATAACCAACTGGAAAATAGAAGAAGAACCGGTATGGATTGAGAGTTAAAATTTAGTATAATCGGTCGCCGGTTCAGTATCATTTCGTTGGCGTCGATTATTCACGGTCAACGCCTACAGCGTTTTCACTCAAATTCATGACGTTAATCAAAAAAATTCATACTATTGGAAAATAAAAAATGTCCGTGAACAGTTACCAAATTTTCAGAAAAATTTAACATTATTCGTTTTTTTATTCTTATGCCGAAAATTTATGATAATATCGAAAATGTCCTCATAAAGGGACTTTCTGAAACATTAGAACTTTCCAAACGGACGGATTGTTGTGTCGGTTATTTCAACTTGCGCGGCTGGAATGAACTTGCTGATACAATTGAACAGTTACCCGGAGAAGTTGTTACGGAAAATAACAAGGAGATTCATCGTGTTTGCCGGCTTCTTGTCGGTATGTCCGTGAAGCCGACCGATATTTTGCACAAATATTATTATCAACATAACGAAAAACCTATCGATAACGCCGAAGCAAACCGGCTTAAAAAACAACTCGCCCAAGAATTTCGTAACCAACTGACAATCGGTATTCCGACAAATCAAGACGAAAAAACACTTCGGCAGTTGAGCCGCCAAATGAAGGAACAAAAATTATGCGTTAAACTTCATTTACGTTTTCCTTTGCACGCAAAACTTTATTTGGCATACAGTAATGATGTACGAATTCCGGTTGTCGGTTTTTTGGGAAGCAGTAATCTCACGTTGGCTGGTCTTGTCAAACAAGGTGAGTTAAATATTGATGTCCTTGATCAAGATGCCGCACAAAAATTGGCAACATGGTTTGAACAATGCTGGAATGACAGTAAGTGTATCGATATTACAAATGAACTCGCCGGAATTATTGATACATCGTGGGCAAGAGATCAAATGATTTCGCCGTATCTTATTTTTGTCAAGATTGCGTATCATCTTTCTTATGAAGCGCGCATGGGAATTGCCGATTTTACGATTCCGGCAGTGTTCAAAAAAAAGTTGCTTGATTTTCAACAAACGGCGGTTTTAGTTGCGGCACGGCATCTTCATAAACACGGCGGAGTTCTTATCGGCGATGTTGTCGGTCTGGGAAAAACGATTATCGGCACGGCGATTGCAAAATTATTTGAAGAAGATTTTTCGCATGAAACATTGATTATTTGTCCCAAAAATCTAACGGCAATGTGGGAAAGTTACGTTTTTCAATATCAATTACATGCAAAAATTATTTCTCAAAGCCGTGTTCAAGCCGATCTAAAAAACGAACATCGTTATCGGACAATTATTATTGACGAAAGTCATAACTTGCGAAACAAAAATTCAAGCCGTTATCGTGCCATTAAAGATTATATTGAACGCAACGAAAGTAAAGTGATTTTACTTTCCGCAACGCCTTACAATAAATCCTATACTGATCTTGCGAATCAACTCCGTTTGTTTATTCCTGACGATCATGACTTAGGAATCAGCCCTGAAAAATATATTAAATCCATTGGCGGACATATTCAGTTTAATGCGCAACACACAGAAATTTTACCGCGAAGTTTGAGAGCCTTTGAATTAAGCGGTTTTTCAGACGATTGGCAAAACCTCATGCAACTCTATCTTGTGAGGCGGACAAGAAATTTTATTAAAAAATATTATGCGCAAACGGACACGAAAAACGGACGGCAATATCTTTCGTTTACTGATGGGACACGTTCGTATTTCCCTGAACGGATTGTCAAAAAAGCCGAATATCCTTTTGATCCCAATGACCCAAACGATCAATACGCCGCTTTATATGCGGACAATGTTGTTGATACGATAAATAGACTCGACCTGCCAAGATACGGGCTGCAACTTTACCGTAACAATCATCCGGCGATTGAACCGACTCCCGAAGAAGAATCGTTGTTACAAAATTTGAATCGTGCGGGCAAACGTTTAATGGGATTTTGCCGGACAATGTTATTCAAAAGACTCGAAAGCAGCGGATTTTCGTTTCTGCTTTCGCTGGCAAGACATGTTTTACGCAACTATATTTTTATTCACGCCGTACAAAATCATTTACCGTTACCGATAGGAAAAAATATTGAACAAAATCTTGACGGTTTTTTGGAAGATGACGATATTGATGATGACGATACAACAAATCGTCTCGATATTTTAACGCAAAAAAATCAATACGTTGAAAAAGCGGAAAAAATTTACCAACTCTTTTCCGATAATGCTCACAGAGATCGTTTCAATTGGATACGCAGTGAATTTTTTACTGAAACGCTTTGTCAACATCTCGAAGAGGATAGTGAAAATATCCTCAACCTTTTACAAGCCGCGAAAACATGGAATCCTGATCAAGATCGACAACTCAACGCGCTTTATGATTTATTGACACAAAAACATCTTGACGACAAAGTGATTGTATTTACGCAATTTGCTGACACGGCGTTTTATCTCACGGAACAATTAAAACGGCGCAGCGTAACAAATATTGAGAGCGTTGTCGGCGGCGACGAAAACCCGACGCAAAAAGCGGTTCGTTTTAGTCCGCAGAGCAATGCGAATATGTTACAACATCAACCGATTGATGAGAATCAGGAGTTACGAATATTGATTTCGACCGATGTTTTGAGCGAAGGGCAAAACTTACAAGACGCTCATATTATTGTCAATTATGATTTGCCTTGGGCGATTATTCGTTTGATTCAGAGGGTTGGGCGTGTTGATCGGATTGGGCAGCGGGCGAGCGAAATTTTTTGTTACTCGTTTTTGCCGGAGGACGGAATTGAGAAAATTATCAATTTACGCGGCAGATTGAAACAACGGATTAAGGAAAATGCCGATGTTCTTGGAAGTGATGAAACGTTCTTTGACGGCGATCCGGTCAATATCAAAGATTTGTATAACGAAAAGTCAGGGTTATTTGATTGGGACGATGACGATTCTGAAGTTGATCTTGGTTCGCAGGCGTTAAAAATCTGGGAGGAGGCGGTGAAATCGCAACCGGAATTGAAAGAGACTATTCCTGAATTACCGAATGTCATTTATTCGGCGAAACAAAATATCGAATCGGCTTCAAAAGACGGAGTGATCGTTTATACTAAAACTGCCAATGACGATAATATTCTCACTTGGATAGATAAGGATGAAAATAGAGTTACGCAATCTCCTGTGGAAATTTTGCGTGCGGCGGCATGTACGCCTGAAACGCGAGCAATGAAAAAACTCGACAACCACCATGAATTATTGGGGAAAGCAATTGATGTCATTCGTGCAGAAGAAAACAATCGCGGGTCTTCAATTGGAAAACGTTCCGGTATCAAATACCGCGTTTACACAAGACTTGAAAGATATTGCAACGAAAATATCAACAGACCGCTTCTCGTTACGGAATCACTCAAAAAAGCGGTTGATGATATTCTCCGTTACCGGTTACGGGAATCCGCCAAAGAATCGCTGGTACGGCAAATCAAAGCGGGAGTTTCCGACGGACAATTAGCCGAACTGGTTCTGTTGTTACACAATGACGAAAGGCTTGTGATCAAAAACGAAAATGAAAATCAAAACACCGAACCGCAAATTATTTGCTCCATGGGAATCGTAACATCATAGAACCGCCTTGTTAGGAATATGATGCTTAGCGCACCATAAATTACATTAAACAATCCCTATTTTTTGGATAACAAACGATGAGTATTTCAAAAACAGAATTTACAAGTTACATTCAATCATTCGATTTCCCGCAACTTTTTAATGAGATGGGGTGGAATAACGATCATACTTCGCTTTCGATTGCCGTTGACAATGTTACGTTTAACATTGAAGCGGTTGCGGAAAAAAGCAATTTTAAGATACTTGTCTGTTCACCGTTTTCAAACGGTGCCATTCCCGATTACGCCATGCGGCGGGTTATTGACAATAAAGTTACAAAATATTTTCAGGAACATCTGATTATTTTCGTTGACCAAAAGAAGTCCGAACAACTTTGGCAACTTGCCGTCAAACAGCCGCAGAAACCTATTATAGTTACTGAAACAAGATGGCGCCGCAATCAAAGTATTGATTTACTTTATCAACGGTTTGCGCATGTTCTCTTTGAATTGGACGAAGAAGACAATATTACAATTATTGACGTTAAAAAACGTCTGATTGAAAATTTCCAAACAAATAATGAAAAAGTAACGAAAAAGTTTTACGAACGTTTTAAGTCGGAACATGAAATATTCAAAAATTTTATTGCCGGAATTAACGATAACGCCGATCACGAATGGTACGCATCATTGATGTTGAACCGATTGATGTTTATTTATTTTATTCAGAAAAAAGGATTTCTTGACAATGATATTCATTACTTAAAAAACCGGTTGCAAGCAATTCAGTTGTTAAAAGGAAAAGACAAATTTCATCAAAC
>JAIRYX010000391.1 GCA_031267635.1 Planctomycetaceae bacterium | reverse complement strand
GATGCGCAGTTTCTGATCGAAGCCGGCAGGCTTGTCGGTGGTGAAAAGATAGGAGTAGTTTTGCATCAAAAGCAAATATCCCTGATTGGTTTCTTTCGGGTAAAAATTGTACTGACGGTTGATCGGATAACTGTACGCTACATGTTCGGGCAAAATTTCTTTTGGTCTATCGCCTGTATGAAAAGCGGTTGTTTTGCTTTCAAACACCGGTTTGCCATCGTCGCCTTTCACGTATTCCCATTTGTTGTTTACGAGTTTTTTGAAACTGACTTTGGCTATCATTTCTACTTCTTTTTGACTTTCAAACGGTTCGTCCGGAGTCAACATATAAACGAGGCCGTCGCTACTGAATTTATTCTGTCCGGCGATGATTTTTCCGGCGTCTTTGTATTTCGCCGTACATTCTTCCAAGGTTACCATATAGGCGCCTTTTGTTCCATTTTCTTCATCAATCGTCATTCTTACGTCTACAGGGATGTTAAACAACACTTGAGGAGCAGCAAAAACATTCACGTCTTTTGCGCCTTCGGCAGGCGTTAATTGCGCAATGACTTCTTCATCAAACGGCGAATCTTTTTCAATGATACATTTTTCACCTATTTCAAAGTCAAAAGTACAATGTCCTCTGACTAAGCCACCCAGGACGCTGAAGCGTCCGCCGACTGCTCCGGCAAAATACATCGGATTAGGACCCGATCCCTCCAATAAAGTACTTGCCGAAATATCCAATATGCTGAAACTTCTTCGGTTACCGAAAATTTTCACACGAATACCAATATCGGCTTCTGCATACGCCCATGCCTGCGTTTGTGCAAACCAGCCGTTGAAGCCCGGCGTGCCGGAAAATCCGACGCAGGTTCTTCCATTTAAGTCGGAAAGCAAAAATTCGGCGCCTATACCTGCGCCTATATGGGCATAGAAAGGAGTCAGATTGGCGTCAAAATTCACTTCTAATCCGGTTCCAAAAGCCAATCCTGCGCCCATGTTCAATTTTGCCGTATTGGTGCGAGCTAATTTGGCTTGTTTATCTGCACTTAAATTTTTGAGTACTTTTTGAGGGGGAGGCGGCAGCGCCGGCATATCATCGCCCAACATAAAATATGCATTGGCTTTTGCCAAATTCAAAATATCAATTCCTAACCGGTCGGAAGGCGTTCCAAGATAAGCGTACCATTTATTGGGCGAAAAGTAAGCCGATGCTCCACCTAAACGGTTGTTTTGTCCGATTCCTTTTATCAATCCGGCATTTAAGTACGTGTTCAAATCGGCGGAAAAAACCTGATTCATCAAGTCGTATTCGATATTAAGCGAAGCCGTTAGCAAGCCGCTGTTTAGATTTTCGGGCGTTTGATTCATTAATGCTTCTTTATCTGCTTTTTGAAAGTTGATAACACCCTCTTTCGCTTCCAGGTCATTGAGTTTTTTAGCTATGTTGTCGGACAGTTTGCCCCACTTATTCGCATTGTCCATGAAACCGGCGTCGCCTCGAAATTGTACAAAGTTGAGGCCGCCATGACTGTTAAACTGCATCTCCAAACCGACCTTGGCATTAAATAAACTAGATGAAGATTGCATCGAAAATTTAGTTGTTGCCATAAAACCTAAACCGATTTTAGAATCAGGTAGATAGCTAATCCCCGACAATGATTTGCCAAAATCATTGTCAGCGTTTGCCGTCGAGGTAGCCGGCATTTTGGAAGCCTGCTGCATGCGACGATACAGGCCACCGCCAAAGCCGTAGAAACTCAGTACCGGCGGAACAAAAATCCCTGTTGTGGGCGCAGTTTCATAAAACACATCGGCTAAAAAATATTTGTAATTGTCCTTTTCGCCAAAAACGCCAATCGCATCAAAGTCAAATTTCTCCAATACAGACAGTTTGACGCTGCCCCGAAAGCCATTGCCATAGACCGGATCACTGTTTTTGAACCACACATCGCCCGCAATGCTGAATGCTTTGGATTTGTAATCAACCTTAACCCGGTCGACAAACACTTCTTTGAATTTCCAATGTTCGTAATCGCCAAGCAGCTGGATGCTCGTGATTCCGTCGAACATATCGCCCAGGGAGACGCCGGTTTTAAATGTCAAGCCGCTGCCTTTTTCATTTTTAAAGGATTGAATATCGGTAATGGAAAGTTCAAATCCGCCTAATTTCGGCGAACGAAAATCGCCGGTTACGCTAATGTTTCCTATCTGCACGTATGGACTTTCGCGACTGATAATCAGGTGTTCAAATTCAATATCCGGAACAGAAAAGGTTTTGACGCTGTCGTTGCCCAACGGTGCATCAATGCTTAATTTCCCTGACGCGTCAATGGCGGGGTAGACGCCGCCGTTTTTAAAGGCTATTTCTATGGTGGATATGTCTTTCAAAGCCAATGTGCTTTTGAAGACCGGAAATTCGTATATTCCGGCAATTCCGGCTTTGATTTCGTAGCGTTCCAATTGCGGATTAAAAGATGCGCGGTAAGGAATTAATGCGTTTTTGCCCAAAGGCGGGATATTGACATGTCCGCCAAAACCAAAAGAAACAAGATTTTCTTTCAAAAATCCGATTGACAAGTCGGACAATGAGATATCCCAGCGCTCACGGTTGATGTTTTCGGAAGGGATGACGTCTTTGCCGGATACATAGCCCGAAAATCCGTTTTCATCAAACAAGACGTCCTGCATCGCCAAAATAATACGTTCATCGTTGGTTTCCGGTTTTTTGAACACGCCCGGCAGACTAACGGAGGCCTCTGTGACGGCAACTCCTTTCCACAGTTGGCGGACGTCTTCGGAAACGGGAGTGAAATAGTTTTCGGGAAAACGAGTCATGGGCGATGTTTCCGTATCGCTTTGGTCTAAGATTGCTCCTTTGAGCGTAAAAATCACATCGTCCAATCCTTGGAACGTAAATGATTGGTTGATGTTTAATGAGACTGCATAATTATCGAAACCGGCAAATTTGGCATCGAAGTTTACGGCTAATGGTTTTCCGGTAGGCTCTCCTTGTGAGTTTACCGGTTTGATTTTACCGGACGTGACCATCCATGTGAGTTTGGCGTCGAAGTTGTTGACGCCGTCGCAATCGAAATTGACTTTTGTGCCTTCCTTGATGATGATAGCGGCTCCTTTTCCAAGATTTTGCCTTACCGGAGCTATCAATGCCAAGCTTCCATTCATTTCAACACCACTGTGACCGGTAAATACGGCTTCACCGGCAAACGCCACCTTTTCGCCGGAGTCTTTGAATTTAAAGGCGCAGGTGGCGTAGATTTTAGGATTATGCGTTTCGGAATCATATTCAATATGATGCACAATTAATTCGTAATCGCCCTTTTTAACGCCTACAGGAAAGGATAATGTTCCATCTTGCAATAAATCGGATAAGGATTCAATATAGGCTCCCGCTTTCTTCACGGCGTCCGCGGCCGCTAAAGCAGCAGTAACTTTTTTCTGATTATCCGGTGAAATTTGAGTTATTTTGTCCAAATCAACATAATCTTGTTCTTGTCCGTGAACCGGAGCAAAGCCAAGACACGAGGCAACCAAAAGGACGAACATCTTTTTCATAATGTATCCGTTTTTATTTGATAGTTGGGATGCGCTTTAAACCACTTGCGCACTTCCTGTAATGTTTTTTCATAATCACCGGTTTCCAATCCAATGACAGGATCAACCGGAACGGGAAATGCTTCGATAACCGGCGCCAACAGTTCTAAAATAGCATAAGCGCAAGGAATGGACGCTGAATAATCGGGATTCGGCGATTGACACAATTTTTCATCACTATGCAGCCATTCTACACAGTAATCTATCGCCGCTTTCTGACGAGTATAAATCAAGTCCGGAAACAAATAATTAATGGCATAACTGTTGACCGGAGCCTTTTTTATCTTGCTCAGGCAATATTCCAGCGGGGCTTTTTCTCCCATTCGAGCCAATGCCAACACGATGTTCCATTTCTGCCGGACGGGTAAACCCGGATTTTGATAGTGTTGCATCAATTCCGCTTTCCCAACGCCAATATAGCCCGCCAAAAGAGCGATATCATTGTAATGCGGATAGTTCGGCCTTTTCAATAAGCGAACGATTTCAGCTTGTGACGCGGCGTCAAAATCTGCAACAGCAAACATTTTCAACTCACCGACACGCTGTCCGATAACGCCATTGTCTTCATCGGACAAGCCTTGCACCAAGCGGTAGACTTCTTGTTGTTTGGTTTGGGAGTGAATGGCTGCACTTCCGGCAAACAAAAGCAATAGAATGATATAAATTTTTGTTCTCATACGAAAATAATTTGTTTATATATCTAATACTTAATATTCAAATTTCTTTCATTTTTTCTTTTTACTTACTTCTTGTATCAATTCCAAATTCTTTTTGTCTTCGGGGGTCAGTAAATGATTTACGTCTGTTAATCTGTTTTTATCATGATTGCCGGTGTAAAAGCGATACAAATTAAAATATGCCTGTAAAAACTTGTCTTTGAATGCATAATTGTGTTTTGCAAAAATCATATTACGCAGTATACGTAAATCAAATGAATCGAACTGTTCCAAATCGGAAACGGCTAACGTTTTGTTTTCATAAATTTCATACATGGCTTTTTCCCTAAACGGATTGGGGACAAAAGGGATTAAAACGCTGTTCCTTGTACTTTTTTTATCTTGAGGATTTTCCAAATCCAAATTTGATTTTATTATCAACTGTTTTATTTCGCCATTGGTAATAACAAGACCATAAATATCTGCATAAATTTCATTGATTTTACTGAAAATATTATAGTTTGAATCTAAAATATATCCATTTAAGAATAAATATTTTCCTGAAAAATCATAAAATCTAACCATGAAAGAATTGGGGTCAATTATATTTTTTATTAAGTTATTGTTTTTACAAATCTCCATTCTCTTTGATATTAAATCATAAACATAATATTGTTCATCAGATATTTCGTCTCCATAGTATTGATTAGCAATCATAAGAATTATATTATTTGTATTAGAAAACTTTATAATTTGGGATATTCCATAATATGATTTTGGGATTATTTCATTAATA